>CAJUNF010000004.1:21163-51118 GCA_910587775.1 uncultured Bacilli bacterium
TTATTTCAAAGGTAATATTTTTAATTTCAGTATTTTTATTTATTTTGGTAATATTTATTTCATATTCTTCTATTTTATTATTTGATAAAACTGTATAAATCTTTGCTTTTCCAGTTTTAATTTCTTCAGGTTTGCCGACAGGGAACGTTTTACCATTTTTAATTTCTTTTGTAAATTTACCAAATACACCATAAAGCGTATTTTTGGTGATGCTTCCATAAACATCTTCATAGTTTAATTTAGCATTCTTTTCCCCTACTTTACCATCTGTACTTTTGGTTATCTTTGATACATCACTATCAAAAATAGATCCACTTTTAACTTCTACTCTTTTATGTGATGTACTTTCAATGATTTCGTGTGAAATTGTTCTTTGGCGAAGTTCTTTTTTTCTAGATTTTTATTTCATTCAATGGATTGATAGAAAATGCTACATCAATTTGGTCATTTTCGCCAACATATATTTTATCTACAATTAGACTTAATGTGTCTTGAGTGATAATTGATGATTCTAAAAATCTTTTTATAATCTGTTTTTCTTGTTTTATATTTTCTTGATTTTCATTCATTTGATTTTTCAATTCAATTATATTTTTTTCTGTGCTTGTGATTTTGCATTTTAAATCTTCTATTTCTACATTTTTCTTTTCTGATAGAGTTTGGAACATTGATTCTGTTATTTTTTCTTCTAATTTATCTTCATACATTTTTAATACGATATTTTCAGCTTTATTTAGATCTTTTTTTTGAATTGCGAGTATGTTTTCTTGTTCATTTATTATATTTTGTATATTTTTGAAATTTTCTCTTATCAATTTAGGTGTATCAAGAGTTTCTAATCTTATTCTAACAATTTTTTTTACATAATCTAAAATTTGTTCTTCTAATTCATCATAATCAATATAATGAGGAGTGCAAACATTATGTTTACTATATTTCTTGTAGTAATTGCATACACCACATTTGCCACGCTCATGATATTTTGAACTTTTCCAAGAAACTGAAATTCTGTGTCCACAGTCTTTACAAATTAACATTTTAGATAATAGACAACCTTCTCCAGGTAGTCTGTTGTATTTTTTTGAACTTTTTTCCAATCTTTTTTGTATTTCGTAAAATACCTCTTTTTCTACTAAAGGTTCGTGTGTATTTTCTACCCTAATCCAATTTTCTTCATTGTTTCTAACAGTTTTTTTAGATTTGTAACTAACTTTTTTTATTCTACATTGTACAGTATTTCCGATATATGCCTCATTAGATAATATTCTTCTAATATGACCAGTCGTCCATATATGACTGACAGTATCAAATACTTCTGATTTTTTAGGATGTCTTCCACATTTTTCTCCTGGAGTGGTATATCCTTTATCAATGAATAGGTTGGCTATAGCACAATTTCCAAGTCCAGAATATGCTAATTCAAAACATTCTTTTACAATTGGAGCAATTTCAGGATCTGGAATTAAATGGTGTTTATCTTCTGGATCCTTAATGTAACCATAAGGAGCAAAAGAAGCCATCCACCATCCATTTGATTTGTATGTATTTAGCTTTGATCGGATTTTTTTGGATATATCAGCGCAATAGACATCATTATATGCTAATTTCCACAATATCATATCAATCGGATCATATTTTGAATCCCAATCATCATTTATGGAAATATATCTTACGCCATGTTCTGGAAAAAATCTTTCTATGTAGTATCCTGTTTCAGAGTGATCTCTACCTAATCTTGATAAGTCTTTTGTAATAACACAATCAATTAAACCATTCTCAATATCTTTAATCATTCGTTGAAAATTTTCTCTTTCAAAGGTTTGACCTGTAATACCATCATCATAATAACCCTTTGTACTGTGAATAATATTTTTTTTCTCACAAAACTGAAGAATTAATTCTCGCTGAGATGAAATACTTTCACTTTCCATAGAAAAATTTTTTTTATCCTTGTCTTCAATAGATAAACGACAATAATCAACAGCATTTTTAATATCATCATAACTTCTATTCATGTTTTACCCTCCTAATAAAACAAAAGTTATGAAGAATGGTAAGATAATTATAGCATATTATAAGTATAATTTCAAAACCACTTTATAACTTTATTGTTTATTTTTCGTAAGTTATTAAATATTTTTTAAATAATGATTCTAATAATTTATCAAAGTTTTTTCCTTCGTTATTATTTTTATATAGATAATTAATATTATATATTTTATTCTTGCATTTTTTCGTAGTTGTTCCTCCTCGTTATTTTTTTATGTTATTACGATTTAAAAAATTATTGATCGATTTTTTACATTCGTCATAATAGCATTCTTCTATGTGACCTAATAAATATTCTAAAAATATTATTAAATCCTCTTTATCTAAGCATATTTTTTTATTCATATTTTCACCATTAATATATTGTCACTATAAAAATTTTTTATTCACAAAAGTTCTGAATAGTCTTTTTTTCTAAAATAAGCTTTTCTATTCTATATAAGACACATTTTTCTTCAATACATTTCCCATAAGTAGAACGAATTTTACAGTGCTCAGATATTTCTAATAAAATATTATTTTTCATGATTTATCTTTCTTGTATAATTTTTTTGTAAATTGTAATGAGTTTCATTTTCTTTTTTATTTTCATAAGTTATTAAATATTTTTTAAATAATGATTCTAATATTTTATCAAAATTCTTTCCCTCATTTTTATATATATACTTAATGTTATAATCTTTTTTCATTTTTCAAGTTTAGAAAATTGTTAATCCATTAACTATTCCTTCCTTCCTTTCTTTTTAGCTTTTCCATAGATGTTTCTTTTTGCTCTAACAATAAATTACAAATAAAAAAATCAAAGCATATCTACTTTGATAAAATTTTATTCTTAAAAACTTACTAATTATAAGCGATTATAGTGTTAATCAATTTTTGTTTCAGTATGGTCATATAAGTGGTTGTAAAGTAAATTTATCTACTTCCAATTTATTTTTAAATCTTTAATTTTTTTAGCAATATTGAAACCATTAGTTCCAAGATTCCATGGAATTATTTTTTCTGAATCAAAATATGTTTCATTATCATATTTAATAATAATTTCACTAAATGTATCTAGTTTTTCATAAAAATCTAATTTTTCAAATTCAGATAAAATTAATTTTTCTTCATCATTATAAGTAATACCTAATACATTTCCATTATTTTCATAAGCTTCCATATTGTTTATCATATTATTGTAAATACTTATAAGATTTTGAAGCCATATGGTACAAAGATTATTTTCTAGTCCAATACTTTCTAAGTCAAATATTTTTATTTTATCGTCTTCCATTAAATCTGGATTTGGCTCATTTTTACTATTTATTTGTTTATTATTTAATAAACCAACAATATAAATAAGAAATTTTAATTTTGTAACATCTGCATAATTTTCTAATTTTTCAATTAATCCCCTTACATTTTCTGTAGTTTCACTAATATACATATTTTTTCCTCCTTATTTTTCTTTGATTCTTAATCATTCATGTAATCCATTTTTAGCCATTTTTAACAACTTTTATCTTTCACTCTTATAGTTGTTCAATATCTTCTATAAAAATTGACAGAAATGACATTAAAGGATAAATACAACAAATTTCATTCAAACTATTTATCACTCAAAAAAAGAAATTTTTCAAGAGTTTTTTCCAAAAAAATCTAACGTTTTTATCTTTCTATATTTTTACTAGATTCTTTACTTAATATTTCTAAATTATCACAATTGATAACTGAACGCTTTTGTTTATTCTTAACAGTAAACACATTTAATTTTCCTATAATATTAACATCAGAATTTAACTGCAATGAATTTCTATTATTAGATAATACATCTCCTTCAAGCATAACTGAAATAATATTTTTTCGAATTTTTCCATTTTTTTCGTATTCTTGTACTAAATCAATAAATTGAGCCATTTTTCCATCTTGCTTTTTAAATTCTTTACCTATATTAGAAATTTTACCTTCTATTTCTATTCGATTGGTTTTTTCTTCTTGTTTAGCTTTAACTATCTCTTTTTTCTCATCTTTATCAATTTCAACTATTTTATTAAAAATTTTATCATAAGCCTTTTTATTTGGTATTTCATCAGTAATTTTTAGAAACTGATGATATTTACTGCTTTGAGCAATATAACCTTTTACGCTTTCATAATCATTTGGATCACAAACCAAATATATTTTTTCTGTTACTGGTTCAAAGCACTCCCAAAAGGTTTCTACATAATGATTTTTAGAATGATTATAAATACATATAACTTTATCATTTTCACAAAAATATATATCATTATAACTGCTATCTCCAATTTCATCTTCTAACAATTTCTCTATTGAGATAAACCCCTCTTGCTCCTTATCTTTTAATTCCTTTGTATAAGTGCAATCATAAGTAGTTAAAACACCTTTAATTTTCCCTTTTACATCAAAAGATAAAATAGTATCATATGTTGGTGTTCGATAACTTGAAAGCATATCTGCTACTTTATTTAATAATTTATCTTTTATTTTCAATGTTCCCTCTCCTCCTCTTTTTCTTGTTCTTCATCTACATCCAAAATAATTTCTTGTTTATCTAAATCAAGTTCACTATCTATTCTTGCTTTTTCTTTTTGCAATTCTTTAATTCTATCTGCTAATCTAAATGGTTTATCTAACTCTTCTTTTGCATCATTCATTTGTTTTTTTGTATATTCAATTTGTTCTCTTGTAGTATTTGCTTTATTTTGCAAACTTTTAAGCATATTTTCTAATTTTAAAATATTACCTATTTCATCAATATTGTTAATTTCAACTTTATATTTACCATTACCTTTAATATATACTACAGGTGTATATCTTAATTCCTCTCTTGTACCAATAATATCAAAACCACTTATCTCTCCTATTTTTATTTCTTCTTTTGTTTTTAATATAGATAATGATTGATAAAATTTTGTACTTGCATCTTTTCTTGAATTAAAATATTGATCCCTTATAGTAATTCTAAAATTATCAGCAGATAAATCTTGTACTTTAGGTATATCACTTTCAAGGCTTCCTAAATATTGTTCTTGATATTTTAACTGTCTTGGTAATTCTCGATTATATTTTGCTTCAAGCTCCATACGTGATTTATCATATCTTGTTTTAGAAAGATATAATTGTTTCAATTCATTTTCTACTTTAAATTTATCTAAAATAAGTGGATTCCCACTTGCCAAAGCCTTAACCTCTGCATAAGTAAGTGTATCTCTATCTAAATCTTCAGCAGTTCTTCCTCCACCATCAATATTTGACATGATTTGATTGATAAAAGTAGATTTTGTTTGAATTAACTGATAAGAGTATGCATCAAAACTGCCTTCAGTTACATATCTATAAATCTCTACCTCTTCATTTTGATTACCTTGTCTTAAAATTCTACCTTCCCTTTGTTCTATATCAGAAGGTCGCCATGGGCAATCTAAATGGTGTAACGCTACCAATTTATCTTGAACATTCATACCTGCTCCCATTTTGGAAGTAGAACCTAATAAAATTCATTTATTACCATTTCTCATCTCTTCAAACAATTTCAGTTTTTGAGGATTTGTTTTAGCATTATGAATAAACTCTATTTCCTCCTCTGGTACACCTCTTGCTATCAATTTATTTTTTATATCATCATAAACATTAAAGGTACCATCATTTTTAGGTGTCGATAAATCACAAAAGACAAGTTGCGTTAACTTGTCTTCTTTATTTTCTAACCATATTCGATATATATTTCCAACTGCCATATTAATTTTTGAGTTAGGTAAATCTGGCATACTTGGAGCAATCATTCTTAAATCAAGTGCAGCTTTTCTTCCATCATTGGTTACCAAAAGCATATTATCTTCTCTTGGATCACAACCATTTCTAATTCTCTCACTTCGTTCTGCTAATTTTTCCACATATTCTCCTAACTCTTCACTTTTAGGAGCAACTATTGTTTTATAATCTCCACCTTTTAATTTTGGAACTGGTAAATCAAGCATTTTAGATGTTTGAATATCTGCTATTTCTTTGAATAGTGACATCAATTCTGGAATATTAAAGAATTGTGCAAATCGTGCTTTTGTTCTAAAACCACTTCCGTCTGGAGCAATTTCAAAACTATTTACAACTTCTCCAAAAGTAGATGCCCACTCATCAAAATGTTCTAATCCCATTTCTCGTAGTCTATCAATTTGCAAGTATTTTTGCATAACATAAAGTTCTCCCATTGAATTACTAATAGGAGTACCTGTTGCAAATACTGCACCTTTTCCACCATTATTTTCTAATATATAACTTATCTTCATAAATAAGTCAGTTGCTTTTTTAGATTCACTATTATTGATACCTGCAACATTTCTAATTTTAGAAAACATAGGAAGATTTTTAAACATATGTGCTTCATCTACTATTATCTGGTCAACACCTAATTCTTCAAATGTAACCACATCATCTTTAGGGCTGTCTAAAAGAGTTTTTAATTTTGCACACATACCAATTCTTATTTGTTCTAATTTTTTAACGCTCAAACTTTCATTAGATTCTGCTTTAATTCTTTCAATTGCCTCAGTTACCTCTTCTATTTGATTTTCAATATGTTTTTTCTCATAACTTTTACTAATAGGAATTAAACCAAAACTAGAATGAGCAATTAAAACTGCATCCCATTCTCCAGTGGCAATTCGTGCCATCAATTTCTTTCTTCTTGTTTTTTCAAAATCTTTTTGATTAGCAACTAAAATATTCGCAGTTGGATATAATTTTAAAATATCATTTGCCCATTGTCCTAATAAATGGTTAGGAACAACAAACATTGGTTTACTAACAATTCCTAATCTCTTTAATTCCATAGCACTTGCAATACATTCATAAGTTTTTCCTGCACCTACTGCATGAGCAAGTAAAGCATTGCCTCCATATAAAACTCTAGCTATTGCATTTTTTTGGTGTTTTCTTAACTCAATATTTGGATTCATTCCATCAAAAGTTAAATGACTACCATCATATTCTCTTTCTTTTATACAATTAAAGCTCTCATTATAGATTTTTACAAGTCTTTCTCTTCTATCTTCATCTTTCCAAATCCATTCTTTAAACTCTTGTTTTATCAGTTCTTGTTTTTCTCTAGCATTTGCAGTTTCAATTGGATTTACAACTCTTCTATCATCATCTAACTTATCATATACCGTAACACTTTGAAGATTTAAAGTGTTTTTGATAATTGCTAAAGCATCAGCTCGATCAGTTCCCCATCTATTCGTGTTTTTAATTCCATAACCATATAAGCCACTCGCTTGAAAAAGCCATGTATTTACTTCTTTTGCGTATTTTATTTTTAAATTACTAGCATCATAACTAGATATATCTAAAAGTTCTCGACAAAAGGTATGATAAACATCTTCTGGAATCCATGTTGAACCTAATTTCACACTAATTTCATCATATTCAAGTGGTCTAGGTTGAACATTTTCTAATGCTTCGATATTTTTATCATACTTATTATTTTCATTGATAGATTTAACATAATTTAATTTATGTTTTACATTTCCACTTAAATATTCACTAGCAAGAACCCAACCATCATTAAAATCATGTATTTTTTCTGGATCTTGAAAAATTAAACTATCTAATTCTTCAATTATCTCTTCTTTTTCTTTTGGATACAAAGTTTTCATGTATTCAAAATCTACACATCCACGATTATTAAGAGAATAAGTTAATGCTTCTTCTGCGTTTTCTGCACTACTAATATCCTTACTTTTTCTAATAGTTCTTTTAGTAAAGACATCTCCCTTAATATAAATTGGTTTATCATCTTCCTCTTCTTTACATACTTTATTTTCAATAGAAGAAAGCAAATAATAATCTGGATCAGCATCAAAAACTCTAGCATTTGCACTTTCATTTAAATAGCCAAACTTTTTAACAAAGGCATCATAGACATTACTTAAATTATTTTGTGCAATTCCTAATTCTTCATCAGTCCCATCTTTTAATTGAATATCGAATACCTCTCGTAATGCTTTTTTAACACCACACATACCAATAATTCTTCTTGCAACTATACCATCTTGAATTTGATATGGAATTAAATTAGAATCTTGTCTTTGATAAATAATTTTTTTATTATCTTTTTCAATAACTACAAAAGCGTTATTCTTTATATCATCTTCTACTTCTAATATCTCATATTCACTGTTTTGCTCACTAATTTCATATGGAGCAATTTCATAAATATTAGATGGCAACTCATCAATTGCCTGTTCCATTAATTCTTCAAGACTTGTATCACTAGGATTAAGTGTATTTTCCATACCATATTGAAAAGATTTTAATTCCAGTTTACCAAGCATCATATTTGGATGATTGATAAAATAATTATTGATAATAATGCCATCTTTATACTCACTTGTATAAATCCAGTCATCATCACTTAAATCCTGTTTTAATTCATCTCGCTTTTTCAAGAAAATAATATCAGTTGTAACTTTTGTATTTGCATTACCTGTAAAGGTATTGTTAGGTAATCTTATTGCTCCAACAAGTTCTGCTCGCTTTGCAATATATTCTCTTACCTTCGTATCTTTTTTATCAAGTGTACCATCTGTTGTTATATAAGCTATTATACCACCATTTCTCACTTTATCCAAAGTCTTTTGAAAGAAATAATCATGAATTACAAAATTTTCTTTATATCTCTTATCAGGAACTTTATAATTTCCAAAAGGAACATTACCAATGGCAATATCAAATAAATTATCTGTTAAAGTTGATTCTTCATAACCTTTTATTTCAATTTTTGCGTTAGGATATAATTTTTTAGCGATTCTTCCACTTATACTATCTAATTCAATTCCATAAAGTTTAGAGTTTTCTAACTCTTTTGGAATTCTACCAAAAAAATTACCTATTCCACAACTTGGCTCAAGAATGTTTCCTTTATTGAATCCGAACTTTTGCAGTATTTTGTAAATGCTATCAATGGCAATATTAGGTGTATAAAAAGATGTTAAGGTAGATTGTCTTGCTTGATTATACTCTTGTTCTCCTAAAAGATTTTTAAGTTTATTTCTTTCAGTAGTCCAATTATCTTTTCTTTCATCAAAAGCATCAGAAATTCCACCCCAACCAACATATTTTGACAAAATATTTTGTTCTTCTACTGTTGCATTTCTATCTTCCAATTCTAAATCTTTTAATAATTCTATTGCCTTTACATTATCTTCAAATCTTGATTTTGCACCAAAACTATCCATTTTATCATCACTTATGTGGTAATTAATTTTAGGATATTGTTCTTCTTTTAGATTTAATTCTTCTCCATTTTTATTATAACTATGTTTTTCTATTACATCAGTTTTAATACCATCATAAGTAGGCGTTATTTCTGTAGTAGTAACTACATAATCAACTTCATCATCTTTATTTTTCTTATCATTTATATTAGAAATTTCATTATCTATTTTTTCCAATTCTTGTTCATCTATTTCATTTTGATCTATTAGTTTTGTATTAGATATGTTTAAGTCAAATCTCTTTTCATCAAAATTGTGCCAATATATATGAATCATACTTGGGGTAAATGAAATAGAGAAATCTTTATCTTTATATAATTCTTGTAAAAAAGAGTTACTGATGATTCCATCATTTAATTTTACTTCATCAGTTTTATCCTCATTAAAATAAGTAAAGCTATTTTCCCTATCTGCATATTCTCCTATGATAGAACTTTTTAAGATAATGGATAAGTTTCTTTTTTTACTTTTTATATGTTCCCATCTTTGTAATTCAACATTTTCTACAGTGAAAGTATTTTGATATTTTGTATCAAAGGAATTAAATATATCACATATCTTATTAGCAAGTACCTCCTCTCTTGGAGTAAATAAAATTAATTGCTCATTTTCAAAAGTTTGAAAATTACTATTTTCTTCCTGTTTTTCCTCGTATTCTTGATACAAATCATAATCATCTTTCTCTGGCGCTTCCATAACTCCATGTTGGTAAATAAAATCCATATGTTCTTCTTCTGCTCTACCAAATGCTTCATCAAACTCTTCTTGAGATATTTCTTTATCATCTACATAATATTTACCCTTTAACATAGTAATATCACTTAATGAATATGGATTTTTTCTTTCTTCAGTATCTTCATAAAAATTACTTTCCTGTTCTGCTACTTTATCTTTCGATGAATAAAATTGTTTATTGATACAAGAATATTTATCAAAAGTATTTTGATAGATGTAATTAAGTAGTTCATAATCATACTCTGATTCATTTTCTATGTTCTTTAACATACTTTGAATATTATTATTAGAAAGATATTCATTAGACTTATGCTGCTCGATTACTATTTTCTTAAATTTATCTTGTATTTTTGATAATTTATCTGCATTTAGTGCAAAATCTTTATAAATCTTTGCAGTTTCTTTATTTGATATTTGCATACATTTTAGTATTTCATCATCTGATAAATTACTATTTAATTCATAACTACTAGGTAATCTAAATATATTAAAATTTGCTTTAGAAAGAAAAAGAGAGGTCATCATTTTAGAAATGAATTCTACCTCTTCCTCTTTTAAATTACTATAATTACTTTGAACATTTATTTTTGAAATTTCTTTAAATGTATTGTATAAGTTTTGTTCTATGGAAATATCTTTATTGTTTAAAATATTATTCTTACTTTGATAATATAGTAAAACTTCTATATCTACATCATGATGATAAGACCATTCCTTATAATCTCTACCATAAGTTTGCTTTATTTCAAATACATATGTTTTTCGATCATTGACTAAAATAGGAATACCTTTGCTTTTAGGTTTAATTCTTCTATCAATATTTTTGCTATTCCAGTCATCAAATGTATAATAAATTCTACCACTAGGATTATAAGAATATAAATTAAATACATTATCAACACTATATCTATCTAATATTTTTGACCAATAAACAATAAACTTATTCCAATTATAAGGATTTTCTTTAATATTAGATAATATATCATCTCTAGTTTCAAAAAAATCTTTTCTAAACTCATTTTGCATTACTCATCCCTCCTTTATTTTGTTGCATTAAAAATCAACTCATATACTTTCTATGTGAGTATTTAACATTTGCTTGATTAACCATTGCATAGTGCATAGTTGTATCAATTTTGGTATGTCCTAATAATTTTTGAACCTGTTCAATTGGCATTCCTTTATCTATTGCCATAGTAGCCATTGTTCTTCTAAATTTATGTGGATGAACTCTCTGAATGTTTAATTTTTTACCTAGATTTCTAATTATAGATTCTACTGATGAAATTGATATTCTATGATAAGGTTTAATTTTAGAAATAAATAAAGCAGTTTCATTATCTTTTCTGCTATTAAGATATTGTTTTAGATGAATTTTTGTTCTTGCATCAAAATATACTTCTCTTTGTTTATTTCCCTTACCAAGCACAACACAAGACCTATCTTCAAAATCAATATCAGAAATATCTAAATTTACTAGTTCACCAATTCTCATTCCTGTAGATATTAATAATTCTATAATTACTAACTCTCTTATATGAGTACACCCATCTCTTAATCTTTCTATATTTTCATCTGATAATGTTTCTTTTACAACTGTTGCAGTTTTTACTTTGTGTATTCTTCTTACTGGACTTTTTAATATATAATCTTCATCTTCTAACCATGCAAAAAAACTGGAAAATACTCGTCTAATATTATCCATTGTAACTGCACTACAATTACTAATTTCTTTATAATGTGATAAATATATTCTTATATCATCAGTAGTTACTTTTGATAATAGTTTATCAATATACTCTATAAACTTGGATATTATATCTCTATAATATTTTAAAGTTCTACTAGAACAACCTTCAATATCCTTTGAAGAAAGAAACATATCTAAAAATTCATAATTATTAATTTCAATTCCCCCTTCCTAAAATTAAGCATAATAAAAGACCAACATTAAGTTGATCTCTCATAAAAATTGTAATTTATGTGTTACTTAATTTTTAACATTTCTAAATATTCATCTGCTTCTTTTCTTGTTTTAAAAATAATAATATTCTTATTCTTTTTATATTTTTCTATTAGTTCATATATTTTAGGCAATTTGTTATTAGGAAAGTCTATAATAACTTGCCTAAATTCTTCATTAAGATTTTCTTCAATCCACGGCAAGTCCTCTCTTTTTACCCCAACACGAGATTCTGCTCCTGAAAGGCAATCTTCTAATGGAAAATCTAATAAAAAGACTGTATCACATTCCTTTAATCTTAATTCCAATGTTCTTTGATAATTTCCATCTATAATCCAATTTTTTTCTTTAAAAATATTTTTCAATTTTTCTTCTAATTCTTCTTTAGAAATATGTGTACCATCTTTTTTATGATATAACATATCTAAATGATATAGTGGTAAACTTGTAATATTTTTTAATTTTTGAGAAAATACACTTTTTCCTGCTCCAGGACTTCCAATAACAATTACTTTTAACATCTATTATTTCCAATCTAAACAAAAAATTACTATTTCTGCACAACTTTATATTAAATATTATAGCATATTTTTACCATTATTTCATTAATTGTTATTCAACAAAATCTCAATTTTTGAATTTTTATTTTTTCGATTTATTTTTTCTTTACTTGATATAGCATTATATGTAAAACTATATTTTTCAGTTAAAGTTTGTAAACCTGCTATATCACTTGTTGATAATGGTGGAGCTAAATAAACATCTGCTTGTAAATTATCTATATTATATTCTATGTTAAAATCCACTTTACCAAAAATATTTAATACTTCATTTGCAATATTTTCTAATAACTTTCGATTTTCCTCTAAACTAGAACTATTTTCAATTTTTTGTGGTACTACATTTTGTTTATTATTTTCTACAATTAACTGATCTACTGTGAAATAAGTATCTATTAATCTTTCTAAAGGTCTTTTTTCTCTAGTAATACACCCTTTTTGATAACAACTAAACTTATCATATGTAACTGTATCTCTAAAAATAGGATGTCCTATTGTTGGAAAGATAATAGTTTTAAAATGCAATTGCTTTATCTCATCAGCAGTCAATAATCTTCTTGAAATTAAACTTGTTCCTTTACTACCATTATTATTAGTAAAACTCATTGAATAATTTAATGATGTAGTCATCACCCCATGATTTCCTATGCGAACGCTAACAGCTTCTGCAGTTTCCTGTGTATTCGTTTTAAGGTACGCAAGACCACAGTTGTCTTGAATAATTTGACTAACTTCTTTTCCATATAAATTATCAAGTTGCTGCAAACTTTGTAAATAGTAATTATAATATAAACCTCTACTTCGCCCTACACTAGTCATTGAAATTATATCATTTAATGGAGGCGTATTCCCAAATTCATCAAGTAAAAACACCAAATCATAAGGTAATTTCTTATTTTCTTGGTCATTACATAGCATAACTAATGTTTTATACATTAAAGATACAATAATGGAAACAAGAGAATAATATATTTTTGACTCATCTGGAATACAACAATATAGTACAGTAGGTTTCTTTCCTAAATCATCTAATTCAAAATCTGAATCAGATGTTATGTTTTCTACATTAACATCATCATATAATGACATTCTCTCATTAAAGGTAGATGTGATAGAACGATATGTTGTATCAGATATATTTAATAATGGTAATAACTTATCCCTACTTTTCATATCATAAGTTTTTGATTCCATATACTTTTTTAATTTTTTATTATTTGTATCAGTCATAGAACTATTTTGGAATTTTTTAATAGATGTTAAAGTGATTTGTTCTCTTCGTACTTTGCCATTTACATATTCTTCAAAGAATAAAAAAATAATACCATATAATAAATCACAGGAACTATTATTCCAAAACTTTTCTTTGGCAGTATCATCATTCATAATCATAGTAGATAAATCATTTACAAGTTGATTACTTTGAGCAAAATGAACAATAGATTTATTTTTATAATCCATAGATTTCTTATTATCAGTTTCTTCTTTACTTAATTTTAAATATTTATCATATAACTCATATTCTCTTAAAGCAGGTTCTAATAAATTATTGTGATTAGAAAATTCTGGATTTCTAAAATCTAAAGTCAAAACATCATAACCATTATTTTTAAACATTTGACTAGTTGTTTGAAATATCTCTCCTTTTGGATCTGTGATAAAAACACTTTTTTTCTTTTCAGCAGTAGCAATGAAAGCACAAGATACAATCACTGATGTTACAGACTTTCCACTACCAGTACTTCCCAAATGAATCCAATGGGGTGTTTGATTATCAAACCATACTTTTTTATTATCTTTACTATAATAGATAGGAAAACCACTCTCTTTAATGTGTGCAACATTTTCCTCACGAAAATTTTTTTTGATTTCTTGTTTAGTTGCCCATCTTGCAGAACCATGTTCATTATTATCTTTTATCTTTTGGCGAGTAAAAAGAGGTTCAACAAAATATAAGAAAATTAGTATTAAGGAAACAATTACTAAAATCATTATATATGGTAAAGGCATAATTATCTTTCCTGTTCATCTTTTGAGTTTTTTTCTTTATCATACTCTAAAGAAGCATCATACTGTAAGCTACTTATTTCCCCTTGACTAAGACCAGATGTTTTCTTTAATTCCTCTAACTTTTCATAAGGAATAACACCTCTCCATGCTGATTTATAAGCACTCTTCATATTCTCTACCAAATTATGATATTCTTCTACTGTATATGTACCTGAAAGCGTTGTAACTGTTGATTCCATAGTTTCTTTATAACCTTCATGTTTTTCTAAAAAAGATTCTACTCCTTCCATGTCATATTCCTTTAATTTTTCTAAATCTACATTTACTACTTGGTATTTAATATTACCATATTCTTTAATTTCTAAAGTTTTACTGATTATCCCTCTATCTAATAACAAATATTTAACTCCATTTGAAATATGATTAGAAAGTAATATTTGATTATCATCTTTAAGTTCAACAAGAGGTTGATTCACAGTAATATCTTCTACATATTCATCATTATCTTTACAAACTGTAATTGCTAATCTATTACTATTATAATAACTACCTACTTGTAAATAATATTTTTCGTGAAATTCTTCATCAAACACTTTTTTCATTTTTATCTTCTTGCTCCTTTACTAAATTTTCTAAAAATTCATTTTCATTTTTTAATATGGTTATATATAAATGTGCCATGTCTTTTTCTATTTTATTTTTTGTATTCTTCATTTTTGTTTCATATTTACTAATACTTTTTAAATTTTCTTTAATATGTAAATTAATTAAAAGAACTATTTCAGTATATTTAGTTACTGTCTTTTGCATATTAGAGAACTCTACATTTAATTTTGAAAAATCCATTATAATCCCCTACCTTTCTTTATTTTCAATCAGTAAATCTATATTATTTTCTTCTAAAGCATCATATAAATCTTCTTTATCGAAATTTTGTAATTGTCTTAAAGTAAACTTATCATTTAAAAAGTTTATAGAAATGAAATTGGTCATTTGTACCAAATCGTAATTGTAGTATTCATCATGAAATTCCATGATAAATTCTCTCAAAGAATCAATAGTAACATCTGTTAAACTTATTTCTTTAGATTTTGCATTGTCATATATTTCCCTATATATGATAAAACCTTCAAGAAAAGATTTATCTTCTGCTGACAACATATTATATCTTTCTAACATTTTCATTTTATTTTCCCTCCAATTCATATATCCTTTTGCGATAAACTAATATTTCTTTTATCAATTTATCATTTTTATAAATTCTATACCTATGTCCCCAAAAATTAATCCATAGTCTTTTGAACTTTTTCATATTCATATTTCTCTTCTTCTCTTGAAATTCTACTTGATACTACACAAGCAGACCATAAAAAAATCACTAGTAGCATTACTAATGATATAAAAAAAATCATCATAATTATTTCTCCTTCTCTTCACTTTGTCTTTCCTTCATTTCTTTAGACATTTTAATTCTATTTTTATAATTTTCTTTTTCAAACGCTGTAAAAGCTTCAGAAAGTGCTGTTTTTAATTCTTCAACATCTTTGCAACTATGTTCAGAATCAATTAAATCTCCAGATTTTACTTTTACTTTATTATCTTTTTTAGAATAATCTATATCCATACTAAAATCTTCTTGAAATCTTGGATAAGGATATTCTTTAAAATCAGTTGATTCTTTATCATTGTAGTCTAGTTCTACTTCATCATTGTTATACATTTCTTCAGCAATAAATAGTGCTTCATCAATATCTTCTGCATCTACTTCGATAACCCTACTTAAAGTTTCTACTATTTCTACATTAAACTTTGCCATAAGTTCCTCCTTTCCTCCAAATAAAAAGAACAACTAAAATAAAGTTGCTCGACTATTTTTCACTTGAATAATTAAATAATTTACTAAATTCTTGCGATGCTTTTTCCATCTCATAATTGATATTTTTAATTGCTTTTTCCATTCTATATTTACTAGGAAATTTTAACATACTATTATTACCTTTAAAATAATTGTCTAGTACTTGCTTTCTTCTTTCTTTATCAATTCTATTTTCTTTTTTAGAATTTTGATAAGCAATTTCTTGGATTAAATCTTCTATAGTAATATGATCCAAATTATTTTTATTTTTTACAATAGATGAAATATGATTGTATTTATATAAAGCATGGTTAACAATAGAGTTCAAAATATAATTATCAATATATTCTTCCTTTTTATTAACAATACTATTATTTTTGATATTACTTTCAATATTATTTTCATTATCAAGTTTTTCAAAATATTTATTTAGTTTATCTAAATCTTCTTTTATTTCTTTTCTACAATCACATAAAAGAGATGTATCATCATTTAAAAGATATTTCTTTATTTCTTTAGTTAGTGATTTAATTTCTTTTCCTAATTCATTATTCTTTATAGAGTTATATTTGATTTTATTAGAACTTTGATTATTGATACTACGATATTCTTTTACAAGTTCTCCTAATTTCATAATCTTTTCCTCTATAAATATTTCTTCTACATTTTTAAGAATGAAATTCTTTTCACTAGGATTAAAATAAGATTTTAAATAATCAATATCTTCATTTGTTTTCTTTAATAATGGTGTATAATATTTTTCCCTTTCAATAGAAAGTTCTATAAGTCTTTTCAAATGCCTTTGTTCATCTATTGTAATTTTCCCTTTTCTTCGATAATTAACCTTTTTATCACAATAAAGATAATTGGGCTTCTTTTCTATAAAGGAGATATGTATATGAGGATGTTTTTTATTTGTATGAATGGAAAATACATAACTCATATTTTTAATATCTTTAAAACCACAATATTTCAAAAATTGAGGCATTATTTCTTTTGCCATCTTTTGTTCTAAATCATGGATAGAAATATTTTCAGTAAGGTATTCTGGTTTAAAACTAATAATACCTTTCCATAAATTAGATTTTTCAATATACTTTTTATAATCTTCTTTAACTCTTTTTATATCCTGCTTTGTTGCATATTTTCCATTTTCTAAAACAAGGTTAACATTTTCTCCTCTAGTATGTCCCATGTAGTATTCAAACATTCCAACTACTTTCTTTTTAGCATTAGAAAAATAATCAATCATATCATCAACATCTTTTAACCTATCTTCTTTATAATTTAAAGAATTATTTTTGTTATCAATACAATTAAGTGCCAAACAATATTTACTTTTAAAAATAACATTAGGACTTTTTTTATTCATGATAATTTTTATTCTTTCCTAAAATCTCATTTAAACATTTATCATCTTTTATATCAGCATTTGATAAATACCCATGATTAGCAAAATGTTGTGATGATATATTAAAATGTAAATACTGTCTTTTAGATATAGTTTCAATTTGTTTGGAAATTATATCTAATCTTTCATCTAATTCTTTTAAGAAATTTATTTCTTTAGGTTGATCCATAAACTGTTTTAATATGGAAGCAATAATTTTATTGATAGATGTTTTATTTTCTGTTGCAGTTAAATTAAGTCTATCATACATATAATCTTCAATTCTTATAGTTAATTTTTTCATAAAACACCTTTTATTTTAATGATACTGGAAAAATATTTATCTCACTATCATTTATTTGTAATAAAAAGTATTTAGAGCAATCGTTTAATTTTTTTTGATTAACTGATTCTATATTTTTACGATTAGATGAGTATGTATATTTATTTTTTGCAACAAAATATTCATCTCCATACATTTTATACTTTTTTATCCAAGAACACAATCTTTTTTGTGGAGTTCTTTCATCAAGTATATTCATATCAAAACCTGCACTCTCAAAAATTTGTCTAGCAGTTTTCTCTGGATGAGATAATTTTTCATAAATCGCCCAAAGTTTAAATTCTTTTTTATATACAATTTGGCTTTTATTTTTAATGGATAAAACATTACCACTTTGGAATAATCTTTTTATTTCTTCATCAGTATATACTCGTATTCTACTCATTATTTACCACCTCGCTTTTAAGTTTCTTATTTTGTTCTTCATAATACTTATCAAATTTTTCCATATAAGTTCCATAACCTAATTCAATAATATAAATTAACATTTTATTAAAACTTAAATTATTTTTTATAGCTAACAACTCTATTCTCGTTTTTAAATTATTATCAATTCTTAAAGTTGTTCTAATTAAACCTCTTATCATAAAACCTCCATTTCTAATAATGAATGGTAGCCACTTTCCACATTTTCAATGTGTTTTCTTAATAAAAATATTGCATATTTTTAATGAGCATAAGGGAATCGACACCACTAACTTAATTTTTTTCTATAAAACCAAGCATAAACAGTGGTGTCTTACTTTTTTTGCACTTGCAAAAAAGACCACTTCTTGTGGGGAAAGTGGCTACCTTAGTTGTTTTTTATCATTTATTTTAACCTTTTTTGATGGTCACATCTTATGGGGAAAGTGGCTACTTACTTATTTATCGCTTTTAAAAGCGCTTCTTTCGTATTAAAACCAGGTGGAATATAACTATTATCTGGTTCTTTTGTTAAAGTAAAATTAATAAATTTCATACCATCTAATAACGTTCCATTTTCCTCTTGAACTTGATAATGTAAATGATTTCCTGTAGAATGACCTGTTGTTCCAACAGAAGCAACTTCTGTCCAATGACTTACCTGATCTCCCACATGAACTTTTGCACTATTTGGATAAAGATGAGCAAATACTACGTCATAATTTTCTGAATATTCATTCCTACATCTTATAGTTATTGTATTACCTATTGCGTTTCCACTTTGATCATATGGAATATTTTCACTTTGCGTATAGTTCACTTTTGTTACAATCCCATTGCAAACTGAATATACAGGCGTTTGTGCTGGGACTGCAAAGTCCCAACCATTATGAACATTATTTATTCCATAAATAATACGTTGCTCATTAAAGAAACTTGTAACTGTAAATGAAGAAACGTTTAAAGGAAAATTAAATAAGTTTGTTCCTACTCTTAAGTATTCTTCATTTTCCTGTAAAGTAGTGTTCATACAAGCTATCATATTTTTTACTCGTAAATCCTCACAAACATTAGAAACTTCTTTTACAATTTTCAATTCAATATTTTGATTCATTTCATACAATGTATCTATTGTGAAACTATTATTTTCTAAATAAAAATATAAAATTCGTTGTAAGGGAACATATCCATTCTTTAAATGCTTGTTGACTGTTTCTAAATAAGAACTTGCATAGTCTGCATTATTCATTATTTTTTCCTTTGTTAATTTAGCACCAAAAAAATCAAATAACATTAATACACATATCAAAATGATGAAAAAGAAAGAGACAACAAAAACAAAACTAACTCCAAATATTCCTATAAATAATTTGTGATTCCTTTTCATTACTATTTGTATCTTTGGAAGATAGAATAATAATATCTATTTCCTCTTAGTAAAATTTTGATTAATACATTTCTAGGAATTAAATCGAGCATAAAATCCATAAAAGATTCATTGGGATCTTCAAATTCTTCTTGATAAATCTCTTTAAAACGTAATTTCAATTGTTTATCATCAAGTTTTCTTATCATACTTCTTGTTCCTCTCCCATCATTTCCAATTCCATAGGTGTTGCCAAAATTTTAATACGAATTCTTTTTTTGGAATCAACTGTCAGCAAAAATTCTCCCATTTCTGCTTGCATTAAAAACTCTTTTTGGGTATCTGTTAATGGATTCTGATAAAATAAATTTAAATATGTTGTCAAATCATCTTCTTTTAACATTCCTACAAGTTGATACTGACAATTATTAAATATTGCCGTAGCACTACGAACGGATTCATTATCACCTAAAAAATCATGGATACTTTGAGTTGCTGGAATAAAAGCACCATGATATTTTCTTATTCTTCTAGCAATTTGTTCAAAAGTTAAAATTACATCACTATCAGTATTTTTAAGATATAAATGAAACTCATCCACTACAACCATAATATTTTTTAATTTTTTCGGTTCTTTTTCTCTATCATTTATTATCTTATTACTAACAATAATATTGTTCAGATAAGTTAATAAATTAACTAATTGAGTCGTAATAATTCTTTTGTTTTTACTATATAATAGATCCTTTACATTGAATGCTATAAGATCCGATTCAAGATTTACAGAAGTATACCCGTTAAAAAGCATTGCATCCGTTCCTACTTTGAAACGATCCAGTAGAATTTCCAATTTATCTACTATTTTCAATTGCTCTGGATTTGTTATCATATTTCGATAATCAGGTACAAAATCTATTAAGTCACTAAAAATAGGATAATCTTTATTTTCTAATTTTTCTAAACTGGAGATTTTTGTATTTTGAGTAATCCCAAAATTTTTATATAACTTTTCAATCATATCTAACATTACCACTACTTCACTCTCTTGAATTTGTTCAAAAGCACATTTGATAAATGTTTCTAAAGAACCTAGATGTTTTGCTAACGGGCAATCTTCATAATTTATATTATCTATTGTATCATCATTTTTTTGTTCTAAATCACTTGGTAAAAATCGAACTTGTAATGGATTTATAATTCCACCACTTGAAGAATATAAATCAATATATTCTCCATGATTTTCTTTTACTAGATCTTGATATTCCCCTTCAGCATCAAAGAGAATAGCTCGATTACCACGATTAATTTCGTTAATAATCATCTTTTTTAAGGTAAAACTTTTCCCTCCACCAGTTGAAGCAATAATAGCTAAATTACTTGATGGTCTAGTTTTATCTTTATAAAACATATCAAATATAATAGGAAGTCCTGTATGAATGTCAGTTCCCAACATAAAACCAGTGGAATCATTAAAGTGTGTAATTGTTAATGGAAAAGATGCTGCAAGAGTTAAACTTGGAAGATAGTTATGGTAATCTTCAAAACCTGTTTTATTAATATCAAATGCTTGCCAAGCTTCATATTGTCTCATACATGGAACATCCAATTTAATATGATAAACATCTGCTATCTTTTTTAATTCCTTAATTTTATCCTCTCGTTGTTTTTTATCTCCGTCAATCACAATAATACAATCAACTTCTTTTATCTTTTCGTCTCCGTTTTTTATTTGTGTCATAAGTACTCGGAAATTTTCTTTCTCTGTATCCATTTCAGTTGCATCCGATAATTTTCTTGTTGTAGTTCTTTCTGAAAGTAAAAACTCATAATTGCTATCAAGTCTTTTAATTAACTCATCAGTTGGAATCGTATCGTTGATGTGAATACAACTACGAGTTCCTGGAACATTAAAAAGTTCTTCAAAAAATAATTCCTCGATAAATGGTGGAATCTTTTTTATGGTCACTATCTGCACTTCTTTATAATCTAATTTTAAGTATCCCATACATTCATTCACAAAAAAAGGTGAGATTAATTCTGCCAAATCATACCACAGAAGCTGTTCAATATTTGTATTAGTCATGTATAAATTTATTAAAAACTGATATATTTCTAGCTTGTTAATCATTTTTTTAATATTTAGTTTAGGAGTCATATTACTACATTGAATTTCTATCTCGCTTGTAATATGGTCTAATATTTTATCATTATCACTAATCACTACAAAGTAATATCTGCTTGTAGTAGTTAGATGTTCTTTTTCTAAAATCTCTAATCGTTCACATCTTTCTTTTAAAAACGTGACTTTTTCTTCATCATCAATAAACTCTTCAATGAGATGATTATAATAATCTTTATTTGCATTCAAATCAATTACATCATCTAATTTATAAATACGCAAATTTAAGTCTCTCAATTGATATAAAAATTTTAATTGACTAAAAAAGTTCTTTTTTTGTTTATTAGACGTTAAAGATAAATCAATTGCATCTACAGAATATATATTAGCACATTGTCCAGTTTTTAATTGAAGTATACCTGAATTCAATACTTTTTCTACATTAGAAAATGACTGAGAATTCTTATATTTATTTTTTAGTACCTTTTTAGAAATATAAGTGGAATCTTTTTTTGCTTTTTGCTGTATAAAAGAAGATACTATTTTTTCTTCTTTCTTTGTTTTTTCATTTTCCTTATTTTTTTTCAACAAAATCACACTCCTTTGTTGTATTTTGATATACATATATTTTTTGTCTTATTAAAAATTGAAATATCAACAGAATTACTTTATACATTCTATTTTTCTTTCCTACATTAATAGGAAGTAAAGAAAAAATGCTAAGTAATAAAAAAACTATAGATGGCATCTTCCATGGAGTAAAGCAAAAGAAAATAATAAATAGTATAATTACTGGAAAAGCAAGAAAAATATCTGATATTTCAATTCCTTTAAATCCAAAGTTTCTTTTAATTGATTTTAATGTAATATACATAAGGTAACACCTCCTAAATTTTGTTTTTTCTATGCCTATAATAAGATGTATTATAACTAGAACGTGGGATGACTTTCTTGACGGCATTATTTAAACTGTTAGTACCAAAATTCATTATTTCATCACTTGCACTGAATTTATTGAAAGAACTTTTATTTTGTATTTTTTGACCTGACATCCACATTTTAGTTCCCATTGCTTTTGCTACTCTTTGGGATCGTGTAGGAGTTTCTGTAGTCTCTGGATTAATAGTTCCATAAGTTCCTAAAGCCATTCCAGTTCGCGACAAAGCTTCTGAACCTACTATTTTTCCTGCTTTCATAGTTGCTCCAGTTGCAAGTAAACCTCCTCCAACTGTAGCTCCTGTTCCAATGGTTGCTCCAATTCCAGCCATTTTACCATAACCCATTAAAGACATTAATTGTTCTCTTCCACTTGCTGCGCTAACATTAGAACCTATAAACCTATTGATAACTTGACTTCCTGTCATAATAAATGTTGCACATCCTAAATACAATAAAGTTTTAGTTGTAATGTCCATAAATGAATTGGAAAAGAAAGTTGTATCATTTACTTGTTGCATAACCATTACACCTAATGTGACAACAAGCATGACTACTGCACTTTGTAATGTTAATGATACGAGCTGTTCCATAACTGCTCCTCTTCTTTGTTTATTACAAATACTAGTTGCAAAAACAATAGGAGCAATAGAAAACAAGAATAAAAATTCAATTTGCCTTCTACCTAACATAATGCCAGCAAAAAATAAACTATAAAGAAAATATCCACCACATAATAATGCCATAAGCCAATTTATTTCATACTTATAGTCTTTCTCATCAGCAAAAATAATTTTAGCTTTTGTTACATATTTTGATAGATATAATTCATCACGATCAAATGAGCCATCTTTTACAGTATCTGTAATACTTTTAGATTCATCAAATTTATCACTATTCTTATAGCTATTCTTATAAGAAATAAACATTGTCAGCATAGTATTACTCATTGTAGCATTGTTACTACTTTCAAAAATATTGCTAGTATAATTAGAAAGTGATATGGAAAAATTAGAAACTTGAACAAATAAAAATGTGGAAAGCATAATAAGCGAACCACATTTTGTTATTTCTATCACAATAGTTTTAAAAGTTGTTTCCTCCTCTGGATCTAAGAGTTTATTTATAAATTTCCATATAATAAATAAAGCAAATAAAGTCACAGATATTACCATTGTCCCTGAATAAAAATTTCTAAATGCTTGATTATCAGAAATTGAATTGATTATATCAAAAGCATTTAATTTTTGATAATCGATAAAAGAGCATCTATTAAATTATATATAAAAGTGACTAAATACCAACCTAGTGTCCTTAATAAATCAAATACTTTTAACATCATAAGAAACACCTATGTAAATAATCTTATGATTATATTGACCAATGAAATTGCTAAAATGATACCAAATATTCCTAATATTGTTTGCGAAATCCTTGTTTTAACTCTTGGTTTTTGGTCAACATCGACAACTGCATACATGATAAAACTAATTACTAAAGCAACACCAGCAAGTGAAATGCCTACTGCCAATGCCCAATCCGTAATTTGTTTAATAACTTTTAAAATAGTATCAACATTATATGTACCTCCTTCTAATTGCTGAATTGCTAAAACATTTAATAAACCTTTCATTGTATCATCCTTTCTTTTGACTAAAAAAGCCCAAAAAAAAAGAACTGTGCAATTACTAATCAAAAAATGATTAATAACTACACAGTTCCAATGAGCGACACTTATCCTTTGGAAAATAAGTAAACTACACTGTAATAAGTGTAGCTATCAATCAAGTTTTCAAAGAACACACAACAATTCTTTTTTATTTAGACATTTCTTTATTATCTTTATTTTCTAATCTATTTTTTAAGTCATTAGTCATAGCAGAATTAATTAAATCTTTATTCATAATGACTTCTTTTATATCAACTTTATCATCATTACCTGCAAGATAAGACTTACCATCAAAGGAATTATCTCTATCACTAAAATTCCTTTCAAAAATTAATGGAACACTATTCTCACAATTAGAATGATAGATTGAAAAGAAACCTTGCTGATTAGTAACAAATTCATTATCTACATAAACATTATTATTTACAATGAATCCAATTACTTCATAGTATTGATTAAACTCTTTACTATACGCTTGACCTCTTACAAGTGATCCGATAGCAGTTGGAATTAATTCTAAATCACTATTATTAGAATTTTCTATGATATCTAAGCATCTGGTAATTTTTTCTTCAGTAGAAGAATTTTCAAATTCTTTCATAGATTGATAATACCATGTACAATTCTCTATAAGTTCAGATTTCTCATATAAAACTTCTTTTATGAAAAGATTACTTTTTTCCATATATTTCTGATCTGTATCTGTCCACAAATCCAAACTAGTAAATAAAATTTGTTCGTCATAACTAAATCCTAAAAAATAATACTTATTATCGTCTAATCCAATAAATGCTTGACCTTTGACTAATTTATCTTTCATAATTGTTAGTCCTGTCTCGATCATCATTGAAACAACATTGTAAATCACCATATCCACAAATTTTATATTCAAAATCATCTAATGTAATATAATTATCTAAATGATATTTTTTGATTTCTTCATGTAATGTATTTATATCCTCTTCTAAAAACTCATTTTCATTTTTTAATTCTTCCCAGTCAGCATAATCAATATGACACATATTTGAATCACTTTCACATACATAATCGTAAATATATGTTAAAAGAGAACTCAATTTACTAACTTTTGGCAATGAAAATTCTATACCATTATTTTGGCACAAAAGATTTAGCAAACTTTGTTTAATTTCATTTGGATTAGACAATCCATACTCGCATTTAAGATCATTGAAATTATAATAATTTATTGCATTAGCTTTTTCGTGATTATTATTATTAGTTACAGTATAGGAAACATATAAATCTTCATTGTTATCCCAATAATTTAAAATTTCATAATCATATAAATTATTCATGTTTATCTCTCCAAATTATCTATCATGTTTTTTATTTCTCCATTTGATGTATAAATTTTATTATGGGTTCTATCTTTGATTTCAAAACCTAAAATTTCAATGTTTTTCTCTTTAAAAGATTTTCCGTCTTTTTCTATTTCTTTAAAATATGTAGAAATTCTTCCTTTTACAGTTATCCAATTTCCTTTTTCTATTTCTTCTGCATATGTTTCAACCAATTTTCCTCTTAGTACAATAGGAACAAATTGGCTATTTCCGTTATTATTTTGACACAAATCAAATCGTAACATTTCTTTCCCATTTGAATTTTTATATACATCATGAATTGTGCCAACATTCCCCTCTAGCTCAAATTTATTAACTGAATTTCTTGTTTCTTTTTCATTATTCATATTAAATCTCTCCATTTCTATAATCAGTTTCTTTTAAATAATTGATGTAAGTGTCATAAAAAATCTTGCCTTCTCGAATACTTTCTAATGTGCAATTATTTTCTTTCAAAAATTGCAAAAATTCCAAAGTAAAAGCTCTATTTTTACTTAAATTAGAAAGTGAATCAATAATAACTTTATTAAATTTATTATCTATAATATCTTTTTTTAATTTTTTCAACATTTCACGTAATTTCAATTCATTTAACCCATTTACAATATCTATATATATTGTATATTTGTAATTTCTCTCATTAGTATACTTTAACATTTGATTTATTGCATAAATTCTAGAAGATTTATTACTTTTTTTTCTAAATGTTTTGTAGATTGCTACTCTCGTCAAATTTATCTCTCCATTTCTCTTTCTTGAATTAACCTATTATAATTATTTAATGCGTTATCTAAATCTTTGCCAAAATAGGTACCATTATCCCAAGAACCACTTTCTTTATTTAATCCAAAAGTAATAATGTATTCCTGACAATTATACGCGTAAATAAGAGCATACATATCATCACTTTCCTTTAATATCACACAATTTCCAACCCCATTATTTTTAAAATGCATATTAAAACTTTTCCTTTCCAATATTTTCAGCCAAAACAACTATTTGCTTATCAGTCCCTTTTTTACAAGTGATTAAAATTAATGTATTAGTCTTGTTAGTATTTGAAATATTCAAAGATCCTGTTTTTTGAATTTCATAAATACGAATTACCTTATAGTAATATTCAAATCCATCATAAACTACAGTTATCTCGTCATCTTTAGCCAATTGATGTAAATTTTTAAAATAAGAAATTCTACTAGTACCAGAATGACTTGCTAATATAAAGTTTCCATTTACACTATCTGGATAATCTGATTCGGGTAATATTTGTATATTCTGATCTACATTGTTACAAGAACTTTTTTTTGAACATAAACCCTTTTCCAAACTAATTTTAGGGATTTTTATAACAGCAATATAATTACTTTTTTGTTTTTTAAAAATTTTAGATTCAACATTTTCAGAAATAGGATCATCAATAGCAATTTCTGAATTTTTTTGATTTTCATAAAATTCTTCTATTTTATTTGAGTCAATCTCATTTAAAGTAAAATAAACAATATATTTACAACTAATGTTATAAATACCAAATAAAATGAATAAAGAGCCAACTAATAGTCGACTCTTTAAACAATATTTATTTTTTCTTTTGGCTTTTTTCATAAATTATGACTCCAGTTCCGATAATAATTAAACATAAACTGATAAAATCCACAAAATGATAATCATTCAATTCTGTATCTGGAACAGGAATAGGTTTTTTCTCGTTAATCATTGTAGATTCGATTACTTCATTATGTTGTTTCACATCAAAAGTAATTTTATCTTCTTTTAACACAAAACCATCAATAGTCGATAATTCCTGATAGTAATAAGTTCCAAATTCTTTGGTTATTTCAGCGATTCCATTTTTATCTGTAGTAATTGTATCTAATAACTTACCATTCATATCAAAAATACCAAACTTAACTCCTGATAATGGATTATTATTCTCATCCACTTTATGAATAACTAATTTAGATTTTATCTTTTCATTCTTCATAGTAGATTTAACTATTTCTCCATCTTTTTTAATTTCAAAATATAATCTTTCTGTATTTAAAATATATTTATCGGATGCAGTTTCCTTTTCCAAAATAAAATATTTTCCATATCTCAATTCATCAATAATAATTTTTCCATTTTCATCAGTTCTACCAGAGAAAATAGGATTTTCTTCATTATTTACTGAATATATTTCAATTAAAGTATTTGGAATTGGATCATTTGTAGAAAAATCTAGTTTTGTAAATTCTAAACCACTTGTAATAGGTTTATTTTTCATCTCTGCCTTTACAACTTCGCCATCATCAGTAATTTCAAAGTAAACTTTTTCTTCCGTAATGATATAACCAGTTGCTGGATTCTTTTCAATGATATAAAACTTTTGTCCTACACTTAGATTCTTGATAATAATTTTACCATTCTCATCAGTAGTACCTTCAAAAATCTTTTGATTCTTTTCTGTATATACTTCAATGATTGTATTTGGAATTGGATCTCCAGTCACTAAATCAATTTTAGTAAACTCTAAAGTACCCTTTTTCAAAATATTAGTCATTTTATGAGAACTATAAACTACTTCTGTTCTATTATCTTTTTCAGTTAATTCAATATGATATTCATTTTTATCTAATACATAAAAGTCATTTGTTTTTAATTCTTTTACTATATACTTTCCAAGTGGTAGTAATTCACTTATGGCATATCCCTCTTTGTTAGTGATCATTGTTCCTACTAATGTTCCCTTTTCAAAATATAAATGGTTTCCATCAGATGATTTTATATCTTCTTCAGCATAGATATTATAAACAATAGCCTCTAAAGTGACTCTATTATTATAATTGAATGTTTCATCTTCTACTGCAAAAAGTTCTCCTTTTTTATAGATTTCAATTTGTCCTTTGATAGGAGTATTTTTAACATACATTGTAATAATAGGTCCATAAGTTGTATAAGCAAAATGAGTGTCATTGCCAATTGTAAAATCTACACCATTTTTATCTAATACATATCCAGCAGGACTTGATACTTCAATTAATTTATAATTGCCACTTTCAAGTTTTAAATAAGTCATGAATTTTCCTGTTTCATCAGTTTTGAACTCATCATAAATTTTACCGCCAACAAATTGACTTACATATTGATTTTTATCTTTATTAAATATTTTAAATGTTGTATCAGTTATAGCAATTGTTTTACCAGTTTCACTATCTACCTTAAAACTTGTAAATAAGCATTTAAACTATTATTAAGAATGTTGTAATAGTGTTGCTTTTCACTTGTTTCATTTACTGTGATATAAAAGTCATAAATCTTCCCATAACCCACTGTTGAATTTGATTGATGAAATCTCCAAACACCATAAGGAATTTTAATAGTTGCATATCCATTTTTATCGGTCGTAATTTCATCAAATTTTTTTCCATTTGGATAGTAAATTTCAAAAGTAATACCTTTTTCAGCATTTAAGAATTTTGTTTCTCCATCCACACTTTCATATTGCTTTAAAATAGAAATAAAATTTTCATAAACTTTCTCTTTAGAAGTAATATCTACAGTTATCGTATCATTAATATTCGCAGTATAGGTATTCGAATCAATTTGATATCCTGTACTACTGGTCTTTTCCTTTATTTTATAATTTCCATAAGGGAGTAGTTTTGATGTAGCAGTACAGTCATTTCCAATTGTAACAGTATCTACTACTTTATTGTTCCAATCGAGTATCTCATATTTTGCACCAACTAGAGTTGCTTGTCCTTGTGCTTTACATGAATTATTATCAGAATCTACCTTTTTAATTTTAATTCTTCCTGTAATCACTTTCTCCTTAGAAGTGATATCTACAGTTATCGTATCATTAATATTCGCAGTATAGGTATTTGAATCAATTTGATATCCTGTACTACTGGTCTTTTCCTTTATTTTATAATTTCCAT
>CAJUNF010000004.1:51218-59564 GCA_910587775.1 uncultured Bacilli bacterium
TTGTGCTTTACATGAATTATTATCAGAATCTACCTTTTTAATTTTAATTCTTCCTTGTGGATTAGTTACATTTAAATTTATAGAAGATACTATTGGATCTACTGCACCTGCAGACAACATACGTTGTGCGTCTCCATTATAATATACAATATAACTCTCACTAGTATATTGTTTTTTTAACAATTGAACTTTAATTTTTCCTGCTTTAGTAGCTTTGATGCTTAAGGTATTACCATTAATGGTTGTTTCTGCATCATTAGACGCATAAATTTCATAATTAGATAATACTTTATTTGTATCTTCTATTGTAATGACTTCACCAACTTTTGCTTCAATTTCCTGTCCATCAAATGATGGCTTTTTTTTATGATTGTTTACTAGATTTAAAATTTCATTTTTTTCTGAATCCACATTTAATGTTGTTCCATGCTCATAGCGTTCGCTAGTGAAATGAACTGGAGTGGCTCCTGCCTCTTCCCAAAGCAATGCTTGAGTTGCTACTCTGTAATTGTCTTGCTGATGTCCTGGATAGTTATAGCCATAATATGCTATTAACAACATTCTCTCTTTTTTTTCATTTGGAATATTTGAATAACTCCAATCATTAGTCGTAAAGTATTCGCCTCCCTCATCAACTTGTGGATTAATGCAATATGCTATTTTTCCATTAAACGTATAAAATGTATATTGCCAAGATTTGTATGTTCCATTATAGGAATAAGACCACCACCACCCTGTGTGAGTGATTGTTAATGGTTGTGTCTCTGCATTTATATTTTTTAAAAATAAAAAAGAAAAAATTGTCATAAAAGACAATAATAATTTGTTTTTTTTCATAATTCCCCCTAATTTTTTGGCTTAAATTTTTTTTGAAGCCAAAAAAAAACTAATTTCAATTAGTTTCCAAAATTCATTGCTTTTATTCACATACTTTTTTTAAGACATTTTCTTTATGTTTCACATAATTTTTTGAAACACTATTAATCTGTAAAAAATATCCTAATACTTGATTTTCTTCGTCTACAACTTCCATACACCAAGAATTTGTGATGTCCTCATCAAGAAAAGAAATTTCTATTGATGCCTTGAGGCATAGTGATTGAGTTTTACAATCAATTTTTCCTTTATGAAAAGAATAATTAAAGTTATTTGGATCTGGTACTCCAATGTACTTTTTTTTCTTTTCTTGAGTAGTAGATTTATCTGTAGTTTCTTTTTTACTGGTATTTTTACTGTTGTTTTTTTCTTTCGTATCACTCTTGGATTGTTCCATTTCACTACCTTTTTTCACTGAATTTTTTTTATCAGATGAAGAGGACGATACTTCATTTTTACTAATAGAACTCTTGTTATTTTTTGAATCATTATCAGTTGTACCTGTTGGATTTGTATTTACATTATTCTTCTCTTCCTTTAACTCATTATTAGAATTAGGACTAGTAGTAGATTTATCAATATTTTCTAAGTCCTTATTTTTAGTAAAATTCTCTTCTTCTATTGATTGGTTTTTATTATCAAGCTCAATTACATTATCTAAAGATGTATTTATTTTTTCAAAATACGAATAATTATAAGTAAAAAATGTAACAACAAAACCACATAGTAAAATAATAAAAGCAATAAAAGCTATTTTTTTCATATATTTCTTTTCTTTCATATAACATATCAACTCCTCATATTAAAATTGTTAGAGAGTGCTTAAATAAACTCCTATCAAATACTTCGTTAATATATATATCACTCAAAAGAAAAGAAATTGCAAGCTTTTTCTTTTTACCACCTCCAAAATAGAATGATTAACACATTCTTCAATCTAAATTTTGAAGTTCTAGCCAAAGTTTTACCAAACAACTTTTCTTAACATTTAAAAAAGTATTTTTACATATTCCTAATTTTTCAAAGATAACATTTTCTGGCTTATTTCCAAAAAAAGTATCAACTAAATATCTTGATTCCTGATTCGTCAGTTTAGAGGCAACTACCAATAAACAATTGTAGAAATCATAAATCCAAATTTCTTCATCAACATTATTTGCTACAGAATCGCCAACTCGATCGGAAATATTTTTTTTACTTTTTCCAATCAAATCAAAAGTAGGTGATTTTATCGTAAAACTATTAGGTAATTTATGTAAATATTTAATTTTTTTATAGTGATCAAATTTCTCATTAATATCTTGTTTTAATTTTTTACAATCATAATTTAAAAAAATGTCTTTTTTTAATAGTTCTGAATAATCGTTATATTCAGCAGACTTTTTTAATAATTCTTTTGGTAAATTCAAAAGCATATCAAAAGTTATAACAAAATTATTCATAAAAATACCTCCCCTTTAGTCAAAAAAAGATTTCAAAAGCCACAAAAAGCTATTAAAATCTTTTAATGATTCCACTATAAAAAAATGTTAATGTCTAGCTCCGATACATTTGGACTACATATCATGCTAATACAACCTCCCGAATTGCAAAATATTCTAATCCAAACAACATCAAATGTCAAGAACTCCAAAAAAATAAACTATTTCAAAAAGAAATAATTCATTTTATCTCATTATACTCATAAAAAAATCAATGTCGATTCCTAATTATATACCAAATTATATACCATCCTAGATAGCAAATTATATATTAAAATCAACTATTAATTTTTTTAGACTTACTTCTTACCATGTAGATTAATCGGAAAATACCAATATGTTTCACTAAAAAGCATAAGTATTTATAATATAAAAGTGCTATAAATTTATTTTGGAGTTCTTTAGTTAATAATCCACCTACTCCTTTTATTCCATCATCAATACAAAAATATACTTCATAGTTACCGTTTTCTTTTATATAATTCATACAAACATTCAATTCGTATGTATTATCATAAGAAGTAAAATGATGGATTAGAGACTTATCTAAATTAATATTTACAAAATCTGAATATGATCGTAATTTTTCAACGTCCAATAAAAGCATATTTTTCTCATTGATATAAATTTTTTCAACTTTATGTTTTTTATTATAATGATTATAGACTTCTTTGGAACATGAGTATAGAATTTCTATTGCTAATACTTGGTCTTTTAAATCCCCTCTACAATTTTTATTATTCAAAAAATCCTTTAAAAATTTCTCTCTTGAGAGTTCATTATAACCCATAAACTCCTTTTTTTCTTTCTCAGAATATAAGTCTCCTAGATGAATTTCTTCAAACACTTTATCTCCTAATAAAGGATTTCTAAATATATAAATATCAAAGTGTTCTAATCCACCAACATTCTCTTCGTCATTGGTTCTTTCATTGATTTCTTTAGATTGATAGCTATGAACTTGAATATTTAATAAATGTCCAACTTCTATATTAATTCTCTCATGCCGAATTCTGCCATTTTGTTTATAAAAATCCCGAGATTCTATCCAACTTCTTCTGGAAACCCCATCGTGTAATAAATTTAAGTTTGCTGTTGTTATTGTAGAACCTTTTTGATTATAAAAAGAAAGTAACCCATAGAAATTTTTTTCTCCGTATTTTTTAAATCTTGGAAATTGATTTTCATAATAATAATTTGGAATATTTTGATTGGCAAATAATCTCTTATAATCAGAAATATTAATACATTGCAATTCATCTTCTGGCGTAAATACCTTTGAAAAAACTTCTCCAGATGTAATATGTTTACTTTTATCAGTTAAATTATTATTTATTTTTAAAAGATCACTTAACAAATCAATAAAATGATATCCACTATGAAATAATTTTCCATATCCATACTTATATGGATGATTTTCTTTGTTCAAATCGTGTGGCATTTCCCAATTTCCATCAGAATGAAAAATGTCTATATAAGTGATTGGAATTTGATACGTTTTAACCACATCATTCAAAATCTTTTTTATTTTTTCATATCCTTTATGATATTTTCTTTGACACATTACTTTGCATGTTGCAGTAGATTTTCTTTCTAAATCTAGCAATTTATAATACTGCTTTCTCACTTTTTTTATACTTTTCAAAGTTGTCATATTTTCAGAAACTGTAATAGGCTTATCAGTTAAAACATTAATATTATTTTTTAATGCAAATTCTAAATACATAAAATGTGCTTTTGGCTCAGTCGAGATGATTAAATGAGTGATTCCAAGATTGTTACAAGTAATGAGCAATTGAGAAGAAACATCTTTTGGTAAGTGTTCTTGATATTTTATTTTATCAGGTATGGTAAAAATTTGACTGTTCTTAAAACCTTTTTCTTTTAAATAATTTTCTATTTCTTCTTTCTTAGACTCTAATTCAACAACCAGTGCTAAATTGATTTTATGTTTTTTTAAATAGTTCAAATAAATTCTTTTTGCATGAGGACCGATTCCCACTAAAGCAACTTTGTTATGCTTTTTATTATGATAGACTAACTCTTTTGGATATTGAAAAATATCTAAATCATTAAAACTTTTTCTTTTGTATAAATTAGAATACATAAAAAGCCCCCTAAATGCTTTTTAGTATATTTTTATTATTAAAAAAAGTACAATATCAATTAGATATAGTACTATATAAATGTGACATTTTTTTCGATATCAATGTGTTGTTTCCAATATTTTAAAATTTCTAAATCACGACGTACAATAAATTTAGAATGGTAAATACTTAATGGTCCATCTATAGGAGATGGTTTTAAGTTGTTTTCTGAATTTTGAATAAGAGATATTGCATCATCTAAATTACACCATAATAATTCTGCTTGCTCTATTTTCTCTTGATTCGTTAAATGAGTTGTTTTTGTGTCTTCTACTACTTTCGCTACATATACAAAAGAAATTTGCTTGAAATCATCATAAGATTTATGTTCTTCTATTGTACCTAAATTTTTAATAATTTTAATTTTACATCCTGTTTCTTCTAATGCTTCTCTCTCGAAAGCAAGCATAGGTTCTTCTTGTTGTTCTACTCCACCACCTACAAGTTTATATTCTTGCTTTTTTCTTTTGTAAATAATTGCTATTTCATTTTTTTTATTTAAAATAATTCCTCTTGCTCCAATCCGAATTCGTGGTTTATAAAACTCTTTACTCTTTAAACCAAAATCCTCATCTTTTAAAATTTTTATACAATTCATTATGCCTCCATGGAATCATTTAAAATCATCTCTACAAATTTCTTGGTAATATTGTTTATTGTATTTTTTGCATAAATTATCCCGATAGAATTAACAGGTAGATTGGGAATAGACAATTCACATAATTCAGAATTTTGAATTTCATCTTTAATAAAATAACCGATATAGTCGTCATTGTTTTTTACAAAGTCAATCATTAATTTTGAATCAGGCATTTCAATATCAGGATTTAATTCAATTCCTTTTTTTTGTAATACTTCATCTAATAATTGTCTACGTCTTGAACTTCCAGGAATAACTAATTTAAATTTTGATAGATCAGATATTGTTTTTATACTTTGATTATTTTTATTCCATAAAGATTTAGAACAAGCAAAGCAAGTTTGAAATTCTCCAATCGGTTTTACTTCTAATTCTAATTTCTCTGAATAATTAATGTGAGGTAAATAATCAATTAATATATCAATCTGATGATTCATCAAGTAACTATTTAAATTCGTAGCACTATCAATTAAAATTTTTATCTTAACATCTGGATATTTTTTATTAAAATCAGATAGATATTTCTCCAATTTATTATCAGCAATGTTTCTAGTTGTTCCAATTGTTATAACACCTTTTATAAGATTATTATCTATTTCATGAAATAACTCAAAATTGCTAAATAGTTGGTCTAATTGTTTAAATAGTTTTTCTCCATCCAACGTTAATTCGATCCCTTTATTACTACTATTTATTAATTTCAATTTTAAATCTTTCTCTAAATTCTGGACTCTACGACTTAAATTTGGTTGAGCAATAAAATTTTTTTCTGCAGCTCTTGAAAAACTTTTTTCCTTTGCTACCATATAAAAATCATACAATGCTATTAAATTATCTCTTAGATTCATTTATTTTCATTTCCTTACTTAATTTTTTTTAGAATAACAAATAAAACTACAATGTGTCAATAAGTACGACATAAATTATCATATCTAATATGATTAATCAGTGAAATAAAGAAATTTATAGAAAGAATCTATTTAATTTCTTTATTATTTACTCTTCCTACTAAATAATCGAAAGACACTTTATAAAATAAGGAAATAAAATATAATTTAAAAGTTGTAGAAATAATGATTACTAATAGATAATCCAAACTTACAGCAAAGTAATTAACTTACTTATTACACATACTTATTGGAATATCATTTATTCCTCTTTTCCACATAATTTATCTAAATCAATATTAAAAAATTTTGAAATAAGAATTAATCGATCTATAGGAATTTTAACTTGACCATTAAAATAATCATAACATGTCGATTTGGCACAACCAATATAATTGGCAATCGCTTGATAAGTAACATTATAAGAAATTTTTAAATCATTTAAGTTCTTTACCAACTGAATATAATTTATTTTTTGAGTTTTAGCGTTTTTATACTTTTTATCGATCCCTACAATGTAAGATAAACGAACATTATAAAATAGTGATAGCCGATCTGCGATTTCTAATGGAATTATTATTAACCCTAATTCCCAATTTTTATAAGTATTTCTTTTGATATCTAATGTATTTGCTAATTCTTCTTGTGTTAATTCAAATTTATCTCTTAAAAACTTAAGATTATTAAAATACATAATTAAACCACCAAAATAATTTTCTCATTTAAAAAGTTGAAAATAATCTTTTGTCCTATGAACCGAACAAAATATTTTTGATGATTAGAAATTATGTTATAATAAAAAACGAATAACGATTAGTAAACGTTATTCATTAGAAAAATCCATATCAACTCTTTGTGGAAGTGGCTTGATATTTCTTTTAACAAAAAATTCAAATGGTTCAACATCAAGAACTTTAGATAATGATTCCAACTTATCAAATGATGGAGTATGATAGCCTAACTCAAGCTGACTAATATAAGTAACACTTATATTAGTTAGTTCTGACAATTTTTCTTGAGTATATTTTTTTCTGTATCTAAAATATTTCACATTATTACCAAATACTTTATTTAATTGCACTAAAATCCCCACAATCTTATCATAGATTTTACAAACAATATAATAAGGTTTTTAACTAAAATACTCCAATAAGTATGAGTGCAAAAGATAGATACGGATTTTTTCTTTTTATGAATATAGCTATAAAAATACACTGTAATATAAATACAGTATAAACCTAATTTTAAAAGCTAATTCAAAACAGTTAAGAAAGGAGGAAAGTTTAAATATGAATTTAAAACAAAAAAATGGAAAAGAAATTATTATTAAAGATGGAATAATACCTAATAATTATATTGATCTAATAAATAATAATAATAAAATTTCGTTTATAGTTTGCTCAAATAATTCAAAAGAACTTGAAAAAACTATATCAACATTAATGAATTTGCAAAAAAAATACAAAGATAAAGATTTTAAAGTTTTAATATTTAGTAGCTATAAAAAATTATCCAACAGTTTATAAAAATAATGTACAAATAAGATTATATAACACTCTTTTAGAGATTTATTGCATATCCACTCTATGAGGTAATTTTATATTATTTGATTCAAGAAATAATTCATAAGGACGAATGTTAAAAATTTTGCACATTTTTTCAATGGTTTCAAATTCAGTTCCATATACTCCACGTTCAATGTAACCTAAATGATTTGTACTCATTTCTAATTTTTCAGCTAATTCAGCCTGAGTAAAATGTTTGCGATATCTAAAATATTTCACATTTCTTCCAAAAATTCGTTTTAAATTCATCGTATCACTTGACCTTACAATTATTATGATACGTTTTTTTATTAACATACTAAACAATGTTAAACATTGCTAAAAAAAGATTGAACCAAAGAAAATCTAAATAGTTTTTCAAAAAAGTTGTATAAGTATAATCATGAGAAGAAATGAAGTAAACAAAATGAACTGTAATAAAAAAAATTCTAATAGACAAATGGTTTTGGATGGAATAATGGAATTTTCTCATTCCATTTCTGATAAATTAAGCTTTAGTGACATGAAAAGGTTTGACCGAGATATGTCTATGATATTAATCGATGAAAATAAATATGAATTTGTTAACAAAATACGCGATATATGTAAAATAAATAAAATTGAAATTGACAATGTTTTACTACGTTTTTTTACATATGAAGAAAAATTACAGAAAGATGTTATCTATACATTTATATTAAATTTACATACAAAAAAGAAAGGCTAACTATTAAAAGTCAATAGTTTTTCTAAAAAAAGTTAATATGGAAA
>CAJUNF010000005.1 GCA_910587775.1 uncultured Bacilli bacterium
TTAATTAATAGAAAACCCATAGAAAAAATCTATGGGTTTGTCTACACTCTGAAAAACTTGATTTTTACATCAAGTTTTATTTTAATTTTGCTTTTTTATGAAATAAATATCCTACACCAATTAATGATATTACAGAAAGAATTCCATATCCAGTAACAGAAGAAATTCCTGTTTGTGGATTTTTTATTTTTCTGATTGTCATTTCATGTGTTATTTTTTGTCCATTTACATCTACTGTAAAAGTCACTTTTCCTGGGTTTAAACCAGTAATAAGACCAGATTCATCAATCGTAGCAATTGTTTCATCACTTGATGAATAAGTATAAATTAAATCATCTGTAACATCGGCTGGATTTAAAGTAACATTTAATTTTGTTGTATCTCCAACATTTAATTCATTTACTGGATTTTCTAAAGAAATACTTTCTAAATGAACTTCTGTTACATTTACTTCTACACTTTTTTCAATGTCTTTATAAGTTGCAGTAATTGTTACAGTTCCTTCTTTTTTACCTGTTACGATACCAAATTCATTTACTATAGCTATTTCTTCATCGCTACTTGTCCATTTAATTTGGTCTTTTTCAGTTGTATTTTCAGGTGTTACTAATACTTCTAATTGTTTTTCTTCTTTTCTTTTTATTTCTAATTTATCAGTAGCAAATTCCATATCTGTAATAGGAATGATTTCTACTTCTACTGTTACAGTTACTTTCATACCGTTTGATAATGATCCTGTAATCACTGAGAATCCAGCATTTTTAGCTGTTACAATACCAGAATCATTTACAGTTGCAACTGATTCATTATTACTTGTCCAAGTAATTGTTTGATCTGTTGCGTTTTCTGGATTAATTTTTGTTACTATAGTAGATGTTGTACCTTTTAATACTTTGATGTTATCTTTAGAAACTAAATGAAAGCTTGTTACTGGAATAACAACATTTACAGTTATTTTGTCTTCTTTGGAACCAGATTTTGCTGTAATGATTGCTGTACCAGCATTTTTCGCAGTAATCATACCTAGATTATTTACACTGACAATATTATTATCACTACTTGACCAGTTTAATGTATCTGAGTTATCACTTGGTTCTACTTTAGCTGTTAAATTATTTGTTGTATTGATATTCATTGTAATTTCTTTTTGGCTATTAATTGTAACGCTAGTGGTAGGAATGGTTACCGTAACATTTAATGAAGCAGTTAACCCATTTGAAGTTGTTGCTGTAATGGTCGCAGAACCTTTTCCAACTGATTTTACAACGCCATTATTAGTTATAGTTGCAACGCTGTTATCACTACTTGTCCAAGTAATGGTTTTGTCACTAGAAGTTATATTAGGAGTTAATTTTACTTCTAATTTTTCTTCTTTTCCTTTTCCTTCTAATGTTAGTGAATCTTTATTTAATTCTATTTTAGTAATTGGATCAATGACAGTAATTGTAGAAGTTACAGTTTCTTTATGTTGAGGGTTCATGTTACTAGTCCAAGTTGCCGTAATAATTGCAGTACTTGCTGAACCATCATTTGGTGAAATTGCTGTTACTTTTCCATTTTCAACACTTGCTGCAGCAGGATTACTACTTGTCCAAGTAATCACTCCAGTTTCTTCTGCACCAGTAGTTGGTGTAGCAATTAAATCAATTGTTTCTCCCTTTTTTAAAGTTTGATTTGGAATATTGATATTTAAGCCTTCTACTTCTTTTAGTACTTTAATTTTTCTTGTTTTTGTAATACTTCCACTTTGAATTGTTAGCGTAGTTTCTCCAGCATTTTTAGCAGTAATCAGTCCAGTATTATCAACAGTTGCAATTGTGTTATCTAAAACTCTCCAAGTGATGGTCTTATCATTTGCATTTGCTGGTATGACACTAGCTATTACTTTTTGTGTTTGATTTGGAAGTAATGTAACCGTATCTGCAATATCAATAGAAATATCTGTAACAGGAACATTTACGTTTACTTTAACAGAATCAGAATGATTACCTACCGTTAACGTAATAGTTGCTTCTCCACCATCTATCGCTGTTACTTTTCCAAATTGATCAACAGTAGCTACAGAAGTATTACTACTTGTCCATTTTAATGTATCTGTAGTATCTGATGGTGTTACAACTCCAGTTAGTGTTTTTGTAGTATTTTTATCTATTGTAAAATCGGTTTCATTAATGCCAACACTTGTTGCAGGTGAAGTAACATTAAGTACTACACTATCTGTAAATTTTTCTGATGTTTCATTTGAAGTTGCAGTTACACTAATAGTTGTAGTCCCATTTTTTAAGATGCTTACTACCCCATTATTATTTACAGTAGCTATAGATGTATTACTACTTGTCCAAGTATAATTAATCGTATCACTTGTTGTACTTGGAGTTGTCTTAGTTGTAAGAGTAATTGGACCACTTAATGTATTTTTATTTATTTCTAGTGTATTATTTGTAATTTCATTATTACTAATATTTACACCACGCAAGTGTTCTTTTACGTTTACTACTACTTCAAATTCTTTTTGGAAAGCAGTTACTTTGATTTTAGCAGTACCAATTTTTAAACCAGTTACTACACCATTTTCTACTTTTACTACATCTAATCCTTCGGTTATTTGATAAGTGAAATTTTTATCATCGGTTGTATCTTTTGGTGAATAATCAACCACAATATTATCATTTTTATTAGAGCTTCCTAAATCAATTTCTAGTGTTGGTGTTGTTAAATTAATACTACTTTCAATAACAGGAACTCTTATAAATACACTTTCATTCACACCATTTACGGTTACTGGTGTAAGCGTTTGTCCACCATCTGTTATTTTATTTGCTTCAATGTTTGTTAAAGTAATATCTGTTTTACCAGAAGCAGTTTCTAGTACTTCAAAAGTAATATCTCCAATATCTAAACTAGTATTGGTTGGAGCACCCATATACATGATTGACCAAACTAAAAGTCCGTTTCCTTCATCCATCACATTTTCACTTGGGCTTGGATTTTTTGCTGTTGGATTATAACTTATTAATTTTAATTTTGTAGGGTCATAATTGATGAAGAATGATAATGAACTAAATTCTTTATCGTTTTCAAAATCAAGATGGTAAGTTACTGTTTTTTTGGAAGCAGCTTCACTACGATCAATGATTGCATCTTTATCTCCCTGCGCTTCAATTACTGGATTTGTTACACTTATTTTTAGTGTTGGAGTTGCATCTGCTACTGCATAAGCAATAACTGAAACAAAACAGATTACACTAATGATTAAACCAGTCCACTTTTGTTTTAATTTCCATTTTCTTTTTTTTGTCATAGTAAACACCTCTATTATTAAGTTTATTTTATCATTTTCTTTGATTAATTACTATCTATTTTCTTCTATTTTACACTATTCACTTTTTAAGCCAAGACTTCTTCTTAAAATATAATAAACATCTCCTGCATCAATGCGATTGTTGTTATTGATATCTCCACGAATTAATTCTCCAGAATTTGGCTTATTTAATCCAAGACTCATTCTAAGAGCTAGATAATGATCCAATGGATTTATTTTTCCATCACCATTAATATCTCCTTTTAAATAATCAAGAACTGTTACTTTAGTTTGTAACGTTTTCATACCATAACTTGCCGTAACGTTTGTTTCACCAGTTTGATTAGCTTTTATTTTTCCACCTTTATCTATACTTACTATTGTATTATTTTTAGAAGTAAAGGTAACTTTATTTGGAGAAATGATTAGCCCATTTGGAACATACATTTCTAATTGATAGGTTTCTCCGACACTTAGTTTTAAATCATTTACATTTAATTTTAATTCATCATAATTTACAATATTTATTTCCTTTTCTATGTTATCAGGAGATAAAGGTGTTGAATCTGCAAATGATAATTTGGGACTCTCTAATTTTAAGTTAGCACTACAAGTGGTTTCTTTTGCTTTTAAAGTAACTTTTAACATAGTGAAATCTTTTTTCGTTCCCATTAAATTACTGTAAGCAAATTTTTTGCTTTTTTCATAATATGTAGCAAATGGATTCTGTATTTCCACTTTAACTATATCAAAACAAGTTTCATCACTTACTGAAATGATTCCACCTGCGGATATTAATTCAGATCCTTGAATATTTCTAAATATAAGATTTTGAGTGAATTCTTCTGTTATTTCAAATAATTCATTTCCTTCCCATGCTATATTGGCTGATGAGCTTGCGTATACACACATGGGTATTGCTAAGAGCAATAAAAAGGAGATGAAAATATGATTTTTCTTCATACAAACTCTCCTTTCTAATTATTCATGATAGCGACTTGATCTTGATTTTCTTGCTTCTTCTTCTTTTCTTAAAGCTTCTTTTTCACGATTCAATCGTTCTTGTTCATATAATAGTTTTAATTTTTTAGAATCTTTGGTTTCAATTGCTTCATTAATAGCATCAAAGATTTCATCTTTTGTGACAATTTCATCATATGGATCATATGGAATTTCTTCATATTTTGCTTCTTTTGTATTTTCTTTGTCTTCTTTAAATTTCGTTTCTAATTCTTTTTCTGGATAACCAGTGTATTGATTTAATACTCCTCCAGCTTCTACAACATCATCATCTGTTCCATTTTTAGATCCAAAATTAAATTCAGGTTTAAATTCAATTACTGGTGATGATGGTGACGCTCCATGAGCATCTACTACTGGAATTTTTGGAGTTTCTTCTTCTTTTCTTTTCTTTAGTAATAAAATTAGAATAAAGGTTAATAATCCAATTAATAATAATGATCCAAAAAGCAATAGCCATTGTCCAAGAGTAAGTCCTAAAAAGGTACTTTTTCCTTCTTTTGTAACATTTAAACGGTAGTATTGAACGAATCCATTTTCATCTGTTACTTTAATTAAAATAGCATTGTTTCCTTCTCTTAAATTTTCATTTCCTATAATTTCTACTTGGGAATTTTCAAATTCAGGAATAGCAGTAATATCAAGTTTATTTACTTTTCCTGTTACAGAAACTTCATATTCATATTTATTTGATTCAAATCTTGGAGATATTTCTCCGTTTGTAATAATTAAATCTTTTAATTTATTTTGATTTACTTTTTCACTACGATTTACATTAATTGTATAAACTCTTAAAGAGCCATCTTCTGCTCTTACCTCAATAGTAACTACATTCATTCCAATTTTAAAATTGTCATTTCCTATAATACTAATAGAGGCATTTTTATCTTCAGCAAATAATTTTAAATCTAGTGATTCAACATCATTTGGTACTGTGATATTATAACTATTATTATTTTTATCAAATCCTGGTTTTAATTCTCCATCATTTACCATAATACTTTCTAAGTAATTATTAGCAGATTTTGAAGGAGCGTTTGTATTAGATGCTGATTTACGATTTACATTAACAATATAAACTTTTTCAGAACCATCTTCTGCTGTAACTGTAATACGTACAGTATTTACTCCTTCTTTCCAACCATTGTTACCACTTATTTTTACAGTAGCTTTTTCATCGTTTGGAAGAGCTGTTACATTTAAACCAGTAATGTTATTATTTACACTAATATTATAAGATGTTACATCTTTGTTAAAAGTTGGAATTAAAGTAAATCCTGAAACATCTAAGCTTTTTAGAGTTGCATCGTTATTTTTAGCTGGAACATCTGGTTGTTCATCTCTTTTTGTTACTGCTACTTCATATGTTTTTGTTGTTCCGTCTTCTGCTTTTACGACAATACTACAAGTTGTTGTTTTATCAGTAAGATTACATGTTTCACCACTTATGAGTGTTGCTTTATCATGATTTGGAATGGCATCAAATTTTACACTAGTCGCATTAGAAGCTGTTTCCATTGTGTAACTTGTTGTATTTGGAGTAAAGGATGGTGATAAAGTATTACCAGTAGATGTTAAAGATTTTAGGGTTGCATCATTGCTTTTTCCTGGAACAACTGGATCTGGATCTTTTTTTGTAACTACTACTTTGTAAGTTTTTGTTGTTCCGTCTTCTGCTTTTACGGTAATGTTACAAGTTGTTACTTTAGAAGATAAACTACATGTTCTACCACTTGTTACACTTGCTTTTGGATCTGTTACTGAAGTATTAAAAGTAATACTTCCTGTATTAGCTGGAATACTATCAATAGTATAATTAGTAGTACCAGAGTTAAAGGACGGTGAAAGTGTACCAACACTTGGTGATAATGATTTTAAAGTTGCATCACTACCAGCTGCTCTTACTGTGATTGTTTTTGAGAATGTTGCTGGAGATAATCCTGTATCATCTGCGAATGCTAATTTTGGTTTTGTAATATTGATTGTAGCTGTACAAGGAGAGGATCCAGCTGTAAATTTAACAGTTGTAAGTTGCGTGTCATTTCTTGTACCATTTAAATCAGTCCATGCAAATTTTCTAGAACCAGTATAACTTAGACAAGTATTATCTGAAGATGATATTTCCCCACCTACAGAAATGATTTCTGATCCTTGAATACCAGTTGCCCAAATAGTCATTGTTAATTCTTGTCCAACGAGAACTGTATCATTACCACGCCATTCAAATCTTGCAGTAGTACCATCTGCAGCAAAAGATTGTGGTAATCCTGCTGCTATTAATAAGCTTATAGCAATGGATAAGATTCCTATTCTTAATTTTCGTTTCATTTTAAATCCTCCAAACAATATTTATAGAGCATATGCTCCTTATTATTAAATTTATTATACAACTTTTATAACATTACTGTCTACAAAATTCGACATTATTCTGCAAAATAAAAATGGGATGTTATTTCTTTTTAGTCCTTCAAATTTGGGAATAAACTAATAGAAAAAATGCAGACTTATTTTAGTCTACATTTAATTTATTCAATTGGTCTTGGATGAATAAAACTTCTCTCTAGATAATGGTTAATTACTTTTCCTGAATCTAGTGGGTCAATCTCTCCATCAATATTTATATCACCAGCGATTGCATATGCATTTAAAAGTTCTGTTCTTTCTAGATAATGGTTAATAATTTTTCCAGAATCTAATGGGTCAATTATTCCATCACCATTAACATCTCCAAGAACTACAATTGTTTTTGAATCTTTTTCTACTCCATCAATTATTAATTTGATAACCATTCCAGTTCCAACATATTCATCTTCTGCTATTTCTGTGATTCCATCTTCTTGATAAATGAATAGTTTGCTGTTTTCATTATCTAATTGATCTTTTAGTTCTGAAGGAGCGATTTCATCTGTAACAGATAAAATATAATCATCGTTAATTGTATGACCAAATGTTATAGAAGTAATTTTTTCTTCTACTACGTCGGCACGATTTATTTTCACCACATAAGTTTCACTATTTCCATCTTCCGCTGTGACAACGATAGTAACTGAAGTTTCTCCAACTGGTAAATTATCTAGTGTTTTGGTACTTCCTGAAACATAATCTTCACCATTTATTTTGATGAGAGCACCACTATGTTCTGAAGTGACAATGAAATCTACAGTATCTAAATCATTTGATAAATCTACCGTATATTCATACACTTCTTTACCAAAGCTTGGAGTAAGTGTTCCTTCTGAAACCGTTATATTACTTAAGAAGGCGTTATTACTTGGTGTTTTGGTATAAGCAATTTCATAAGTTGTTTTAGTAGTGTTATCTTCTGCTGTTACTTCTACTAAAATAGTTCCACTCGTATTTGGTAGTGTCACTTCATTACTTACTTGTTCTACTCCATTTACAAAGTATTTGATATTTGCTTTCGTATCTTTTTTGGTTGCTACAATATTTAATGAAGCTAAGTTATATGGAATTTCTCCTATACTATAGTGATTATCTAGAGCTGTACCAAAATTTGGAGTTAAAGCATATTCTTTTGAAGTATCTATTACATCAAAAACTTTTAAATCTGTAAGATCAGATTCTGTACTAGCAGTATAATCTGCTCTTTCAATATCGATAGTATATGTTTTTTCAGTCCCATTTTGAGCTGTTACTATAATCGTTACAGTTGTTTTTCCAACTGCTAAATTATTAAACATTTTAGTTAATATTTCATCCCCATTTATCGTAACAGTTGAAGTATTATCTTCTTTTGAAACATCTAAACGAACACTATCTAAATCATTTGGAATACTAATTTTATAAGATGTTACTTCAGGTTTAAAAGGTTCACTTAAACTTAATGCATTATTGAATACATCAAAAGCTTCTAGTTTTGATAAGTTATTGTTATTTGAATTTACTTTTGTGTAGTTAATTGTATAAGTTTTTGTCGTAATGTTATCTGCTGCTAATACTCTTACTTCGACATTTTTTGCACCTAGAGTATTATCAAGGGTAATATCACAAGTAGTGTTATTATGACAAGCTGTAATTTCATTATTATCATAAAAATATGTAATGGTTGCATTTGTATTTGTACTTCCAGCATTAACTACTAATTTGTTTACAGATTTTAAAATATTTCCAATGCTATAAGTATCTTTGTCACTTTCAAATGGTACTTCATTTGTTCCATCTGTAAATGGATAATCAACTACAGATAAAGTACTTAGAGTTGCAACATTTGATGCAGCAACTTCTACAACAAAATTGTAGGTTTTAGTTGGTGCATTTTCGTCTTCTGGATGAACTGTTAATGTTACACTTGAAGTGGTATCTACTTGATAAGTATTGTTTCCATCTACATTTGCTAAACTATGGTTTGGAATACCTTCAATTGTAAACTCTGTAGTTCCAAACGGAACAATAATTGTATAGTTTTCATCATTTGGATTGAAGGTTTCTTTTAATGTAGCACCGTTTAAGTTAACTGATTTTAATAGTGCATCTGTTGATTTAGGCTTATTAATTTCTAAGTAATAAGTAAGCTCTGTTCCATCTTCTGCTGTTACTAAAATAGTATAAGTATTTTTTCCTGATACTAAAGTTAAGTCTTCATCTAGAGTTACTGTAGAGTTTTCATCTTCGGCAGTTGCTGTTATATCACTTTTTAATATTTTTTCTGTTGTTTCAGTAACGTCTATTGTGTAATGAAATGTATTTTTTAAATCTAATGCTTCATTTATTGTTTGATTTAATACTTCTAAATTACTTAAATATGCATTACTACTCTTTTCTCTTTCGATATTAATTTGATATGTTAATTTTGTTTTTCCATCTTCTGCAAGAGTTTCAATTCCAATCACATTATTTCCTGTTTTTAAGTTATGAGTTTTAATGCCACTTACAATAGATGCATCTGTATCAGTAAGTTCTGCATTTAAAATTAATGTTTTCGTTTCATTTGAAACTTTTGGAATGGTGTATTCAAATAAATTATCTTGTAAGGTAATTTCTGATTCAATATCTGTTTCACTAAATTTATATGTTAATTTCTTTAATGTAGCATCTGTTTTAGGTAATTTGGTTACTTCAACATAATATTTTTGTTCTGCACCAGATTCACTTGTAATAGTAAATTCTTTTGTCACAACGCCTTTGTTTGAAATAGTGTATGTATCTAGAGTACCTGCATCAACACCAAGATATGTAATGGTTGCTAACGCACTATCTGAGATTGCTTCAAATTTTATTTTATCCACTGTTCCAGGAATAGTTACTGAAAAACGATTTCTTTCATCTGCATGACCTGTAACAGTAAATTCATTTTCTTCTAAATCTTTTATTTTTAAAGATTTCAAACTATTGATACGACTTTGCTCTCTTATAATATTTAAAGCATAAGTTATTTGAGTTCCATCTTCTGCCATTACAACAATATTAAATGTTTCATTAGAACTTGCTAGTGTGAATGTTCCTAGTCCACTTATAATATTTTGATGAGATTCTCCAATTTCTGCAGCAATTTTAATATCAGTAGTAGATACTGGTACACTTACACTGTAAGTAATGATGCCATCTGCAAAAGATGGTGTCCATGAACCAATATCAGTATCGTTATCTGGATTTAAAATACTAATTGATTTTAGGTATGCATTATTACTAAGTTCTCTTGTAATTTTCATTGTGTATTCTTTTGTTGTTCCATCTTCTGCTGTTACTGTGAATTTATGAGTGTTTACATTGTGATTTATTTCATCATCCGTTTTTAATGTGGTTTCATTCATTGAGACTTTAGCAGGTGTATCAGTTGTAGATGGAAGTGTTGGTACAGTTACTTTAACATTTGTACTGTTTGCGACATTTACTTTATTTGGAACAGTTATTTCATATAATTCATCAGTACTATTCCAAGTAGCTATATGATCTACCCCATCATAATTCATAGAAACTGCATTATCTTTAAGTGTTACTTCACTATTTGCTTTTCTAGTGATATTAATCGTGTAATCTTTATAAATAGTTTTGTTATGTGCAAATGATCTAATCACAAAAGTATTGGTATAGATATCTCCACTATCATAAGTAGTACCATGATAAATTGTTTCAATTGTTTTATTTCCTGTTCCACTTATTGATCCATTTTCTGTATCCATATGAGTTGCATCAAGTAAAATGCTTGTAACATTATTTTCAAACATATTTAAATTATATACATAATTGGTATCATTAACATCTTTACTTGGATCAGCATCAAAACTTGTTCCATTTAAGTAATCATCAATTGAATTACCATCAATTGTAATCATTGATAACCTTGGCTCAGTATTATCTTCTCTTATGATTGTTAAGTTATAAATTTTAGGTTGATTGTTTTCTGATGTAACTGTAATTGTTACTAGATTTGAACCATATTTTAAGTCTGTTACATCAAAAGTAATATCACTTGATGCAGCACCTGTATATTTATTACTTGTTATTGTTGAGGTACCATCTTGTGCTTCGGCATGAATTTTGATGGTTGTTTGAGTACTTGGTACTGTAATACTACGATTTGGATTTACTTTATCAGAACCTAAAATATCTGTTAAGGTTTCACTATTTGCATTTGTTTCTAATTTTTCTAGTAAGTTATTTGATGATTGTAAGCGTTTTACTGTTACTGTATATTTTTTTGTTGTACCATCTTCTGCTGTTACTGTTAATTCTTTTACTTGAATAGAATCTATAGATGAAGAAGACATTGTGTATTTTGTTTCATTTACTGGGCTTACTGTAGCAGATTCTGGTAATACTGCTTCTAAGCGATATGCGCTTGTTCCTGTTGGAACCTCAATTGTACAATTCGTATTAGATTGAAATTCACAGAATCTTGTTGATACAGTATCTTCTCCTAAAAATAAATTTACACGAGTTAGAGTATTATTATTCGACTTTTTTCGCGTAATAATAATTTGATAATTTTTAGTTTCTCCTGATTCAGAAGTTACTAAAAAATCAAACGTATTATCATTTGTAGTTGAAAGATTAATTGTCCCAGTTGTAATTGGAGTAGCTAGTGATGTTGTTTCATTTAAAGTTACAGAAATATCACTCCAAGAAAGGGTTTTAACGTTATTTTCTACTTCTACTTTGTAAGTGCTATTAGTTGTATCGCTAGGATCTAGTGTTGCATTTATATTATGAACTGTTACTTTATTTGTATCAGTATTATTATTTGCTTCTTTATAAGTTTTTAAAGTATAAATTTTATTTGCACTTCCATCTTGTGGAGTTACCGTTATTTTAAATGTATACTCATAAACTTTTTTACCATTATCATCTGAAATTAGTTGTTTGTTTGTAAAACTTGTTAAATCAATAGTACCAATATCACCAGTAACTGTTGCAAATTCATCAGTTTTGTCATATTCAATTGTTGCACTTGTAGTATTGTATGAAAGTGGTGAGGTTTTTGTAGTTAATTCATAACTAAATGTATCTTTATTAAATCCTGTGATAGCACTTGGAGCTGAGCCATTAAAACCAACACGAATTGCATCTAAAGATGCAATACTAGAACGTTTTCTAGTTACTGTAATTATATAATCAAGAGGTTGTCCATTTTCTGCTACAACACGAACTGTTATGGTATTAGCTCCAAATTGTAAATTAGTATTTCCACTAATTGTAATTCCTTTATTGGTTTCATCAGATGCTTCTGCGTTTACTGTAACACTTGTTACATCAGAGTCTACTTCTGCTGTGTAAGTTGTTTTTGTAGGTTCAAATGTTTCTTTTAGACCAGTACCTGGTGTAATACTTAAACTTTTTAACATATTGTTTGATGAAGTCAAACGTGTAAAGTTCACTGTATATAAACCTGTTGTACCATCTTCTGCCGTAACAATAATTCCTACTTTTTTGGTATTTTTATTAAATGTATTTGTTGCTGTATTTAATGTTTTGGTACTATTATCTATAGTATCAGAAGTACTCATATCAATAATGCTTACAGATGCTTTATCTGTATCTAAAACTGTTGCTTTAATGGTAATATCTCCAACATTTGCAGGATATGTATATGTATAATCATTGAAGGTATTTACAAAATTTGGAGTAAATTGACCACTTGGAGTTGATGAAATTTCTAATCCATTTATTGTTGCTAGTTTTGTTTCATTTGATAATCTATGAATGTTAATAATGTATTCTTTTTTAGTTACATTATCTTCACTTAATACAGTAACAATAATTTGATTATCACCTATTTTTATATTTTGTGTACCAGTACCAGTTGTAATACTATTTAAAGTATCAGAAAGAGTTGCAGTTACTACAACACTTTCTTTATCTGCTGAAACATTAGGTAATGTAAATTCTTTCTTATCTGGATCATTTATAGGATCAAATCCTGGTACTGTTACACCATCTACTTCAAGTGAAGCTAAATTTACGTTTTTAGATGGAGCAGTACGAATGATTTCAAAAGGATAAGATTTTGTTGTACAATTTCCATTTCCAGGAATAGATGCATATTCTGCTTTACATTCTTCTGATTTCACTAAAATTGTATAATTGTTCGTTGTATCTGTGTTACCATTTGAGTTAATTGTCCAAGACCCAATTGGAGCATCTAAAAAAGCATTGGCATCTGTTAAAGTTACGGTGATATCAGAAGATGCTGTTTTATAAGGAACAGTAATCGAATTTGCAGTATCATTGATATTATTAAATGCTATTCCATTGGTTCCTGTTACACTTGTAATAGAGGTATCGTTAGACAAACGTTTTACATTTATTTTGTAAATGGTTGTATCTCCAGATTCTGCTGTAACGACAATGTTAATGGTGTTATCTCCTACGTTTAGCGCATGTGTACCTGGATTATCTCCACTTGGAGTTTCAAGTGGTCCACTTAAGACATTCATATTGGTAATATTTTTGACACTAGCATCCGTTGGTGTACCACTTAAGACGATAGAATCGACGGCATTTGGTACAGCAAAGGAATATTCTAAATCTGTATCTGAATCTGGAACAAAGCTAAATGGATAATCTAAATTATTACTTCCTGTTGCAGTTAATGTATTTAGTGTTCCAATTTTAGAAACGTTAGATGCTACAGTTAAAACTAAGTCATTAAATGTAGCATCACCTTTGATTTCTATATTTTCTGGATTTGATAAAGTTGCCATCGTTTTATCAAAAGAAATGGTAATATTTTCTCCAGATGAAACATTTTCTGAGACTGTATAGTATAAAGCTAGGATAGTTCCTTCTTTTACTAGTGGTGTTTCTACTTGATCGTCCATAATCTCTGAAACAGCACTTTCTAATCCATTTTTATTTAAGAATGTTGGATCTGATATGGTCCAAGCTGTTCTTGTTGAACTTCCACTCTTTAACGGAAAAATGGCGTTTGGATTTTTACTTGAAGCTGGTGAATCATTTAAATTATATAAATTTGTATTTAAGCTAATTTTGGAAGGGTCTGAATCTATTTTTAGTCTCATATACACTAGTTCTGAGTCACTAGATGGTCTAATGTGAAGAAGAACCATTATCTTCATTCCTTTTTCAACTTGGGAATTTGTAATTAGATATTGGTCTAAATCGCCATCTAATGCTCTTTCAAAGCATTCAAATGCAGCATCTTCTGAATCCATACAAGTTTCACTTGTTACATTGTATGGAACAAAACTATAGTCATAACTTGCAGCATTTACATTTTTTATGCCTAAAGCCATTCCTAATATAATTCCTAATACAATTATTATTTTGTTTTTTTTCATAATATACACTCCTATATCATATTCACCCTATTGTCGTCATTATAACATATTTATTTTTATTATTCTATTTATTTTTTAATTTACTGTGTCTATTTTCATTTGCATGTATCTTTGTAGTTTTACACGGTCTGGTCCTGTTACTTCTTTATCATTTGTTACATCTGCTGCTATCATTTCTATTTCTTCTAATTCTACTTTCATTTGCATGTATCTTTGTAGTCTTACTCGGTCTGGTCCTGTTATGTAGCCATCTCCTGTTAAGTCTCCTTTTACTACTATGATTAGTTCATCATAACAAACACCTTCTACGATGAGTTTTATTTTCATGAATGTTGATGCTATCATAGTTTCTTTATCTACTTCGTTTCCTTCTTTATCGTAGACATATAATGTAGTAGCTTCATTTTCAAAATGATTTAGATAGTCTTTTAGTAAAATACCTGGTTCAGACCCATAAGTATATTCTAGTTTACTTCCATCTTCTTTTTCTTTTCGCTCTATTTGATAGACACTACTTGTTATTTTCTTTCTAATTACTTTTACTTCTATACTTGCTTTGATATTTTCATCATAATTACTTACTACATGAATGATAGTTGTTCCATAACCAACACCTGTAATCTTTCCATTATTATCTACAGATGCAATTGTTTCATCTTCACTCATCCATTTTACTTCTGTAAATGAAGTATTGATTGGATTTAGAGTATAAGTAATTTGTTTTAATTCACCAACATCTAGTAAGATTCTTGTTTCATCTGGGATGATACTTTCTAAATCAAAGTTATTATCAATTGTAATATTTAAAGTATATTCTTTCGAAGTAGCGCCATCTTCGCTTGTCACTTTGATAATAAATTTATTTTCTCCACCACTTATTTCTACTGTTGCATTTATATCTTGCGGTGTAGGCAAAATATCACTTGCAGTTACCGTCATGGTATTTGGAATCATCCAATTATAGGTGAAGTTTTCAGAGGCAAAACTATTTTCTAATTTACCTTGTTTTACTTCTAAGTTATCTAATAGAGCATTACTTCCCTTTTCTCTTGTTACCAGTATTTTATAAGTTTGTTTGGTAAATCCATCTTTCGCTGTTACAGTGATGATAAATTCATTGGTATTAGTCGTTGATAATTTTAAGCTTTCACTTAATTTAATCGTTGCAGATTCATCTTGTGGTGTTGCAATGATTTCACTTGGTAAGAGAACTTTTTTACTATTTGGTACTGTTAGGTGATATTCGAAAGTATCTGCATCAAAGTCTTCTATAAATGGATAATCTGTTACTTCTAGGAAAGATAATTTTGCATTGTCTTCTCTATTTTTATTGATTGTAATCGTAATCGTTCTAGTATCGCCATTTTCTGCTTCAATTACAATTTCTCTTGTACTGGTACCATCTGGTACTATTTTGGCATCTACTCCTGTTACTTTCGCAAATTCTTGTTCGGTAATAACATCAAAGGATAACACAGAAGCAGAACTATCTAAATTGATTGTATAGGAAGTTTCTTCATAAGAAAAAGATGGTTCTAACTCTCCAATACTTGGAATTAAGCTAATTAAATGATTGTTATCACTAGATTCTCTGGTAATATGAATCGTAATATTTTTTGTTTCTCCAGCTTCACTGGTTACAGTTAGAACAAAGTCATTTAATCCTGCGTGAAGGTCTTTTTCTCCATCACCAGTAACGGTGGTTGGTTCAGTGATTTCTGCATCAATCGTAACATTCGTTGTTCCAATTGGAACATTTACATTGTATTCTAAGGTATCAGGATTAAATGTTGGATCTAATTCATAAGTGGTCATACCACTTCGAACTACTAAATTATTTAAAGATAATATATCACTAGGTGCACGATTTACGGTGACATAATATTTTCTTATGACTCCAGTAGTAGAAGTGACTGTAATTACTATCTTGTTCTCCCCTACATTTAGTTCATATTCTCCAAGTCCTGTTACGGTGGCACTGGTATCACTAGACTCTCCAAAGATCTCTATGTTGCGAATGTTATTTGTAACATCAAGAGAATACTCTAGTGTTTTCTTGTCAAAGCTAGGAGTTACATCTCCTTCTGAGGTATATAAGTAATCTAAGAAGGTTGTAGCATATTTTTGTTTTGTAACATTTAAGGTATAGATTTCTTTTGTTTGATTATCGGAAGCAGTAACTTCAATAGTGATGGTATTATCCCCTACTACTAAACTTTCATTTCCTGTCACTTTGTAAGTTGCATTTGCATCTTTGGGAATGATTGTTAAGTCTAGAGTATCGGTTTCATAATTCACTAATAAATCATAGTGATTGATATATGGGTTAAATTCAAAAGGATAATTTTTTATTTTTAAGTCTTCTAGTAAAGCACTCGAAATACTTTTTCTAGTTACATTTAGGGTAATGGTGTTTGTTGTACCATCTTCGGCTGTAACAATAATGAAAACAGTATTATTTCCTACTTCTAAATGATTCTCTTTGATTTCATAAGTAGAAGAATCACTTTCTAACATCACTGTTACATCTAACTCTTCTTCTTCGTTTTCTACCACTACATCATAAGTACTTACGTGAGTATTGAATTCTGGGGTCATGGTACCATTATGAACGATTAAATCTGATAAATTATTGATATTATTTTCTTCTTTGGTTAGTAAAATGGTATAAGCTTTTTTGGTTCCCATTTCACTAGTAACCTCAACAATTAACTGATTTAATCCGACATTTATTGTTTTCGTACCAGTTCCTGTTATCACTGCAGTATCACTTTCTGCAGTAGCTTCAATCATCACACTATTTACATCATTTGGAACTGTTAAGGTATATAAAGTTACTCCTTTATTAAATTCTGGAGAAAGTGTGTATCCTAGTACTTCTAAGGATGCTAAGTTGTTATTTTTATTCGGATTTTTCGTAACATGAATGGTGTAATCTTTTTTCGAAATTCCATCTGGTGCAGTTACTTCGATTATTACTTCATAATCTTTATTTTCTGTAAATTGATTGCCGATAATTTGATAGTTCGCATCTTTTTCCATTGGAAGAATGGATTCAAAATCTAATTCTTTTTTGGTCGTTGTCGTTGTGTAAGAATAAGTATCTGTATCAAAGTTTGGACTTAGCATATCATCTTTTAGAGATAAATTTTTTAATCTAGCATCATCACTTGGCGCACGTGTTACAACAATTTGATAGTCTCTTATTTTTCCTTCGGTACTTAATACACGAATTAAAATGGTATTTTTGCCAACTTCTAGATGATAATCACCATTTCCACTTACTACTGCTTCGGTATCTTCACTCGTTGCAGTAACATGAATCGTAGTTGTTTGATATGGAACTGATACTTCATAATATTGCAGTTCTTTTTTGAATTCAGGATCTAATGAGCCATGATCTATTATTAAGCTAGCTAGGTAATCACTACCACTCACACTTTCTTGACGAGTTACAATTACAGTATAATCTTTGGTTTTTTGTGATTCACTCGTAACTCGAATGGTAACGGTGTTTTCTCCTACTTCAAAGGAATCGTTATTGATGATTTCAAAGGTAGCGTTTTCATCTTCTGTTTCAATATGGAAAGACCCTTTTAATACTTCGTATGGAACTGAAACGGTATAATCTGTGATAGAAGATGAGAACTCTGGTGAAATTTCTCCTTCTTCTAATAGTAAATATTTTAAATTCGCATTGTCTGATTTTTGCTTTTCGATTGTCAAAGTATAAGTAAGTGAGGTGGTATTATCTTCTGCTACTGTTGTGATAGTAATATCAGTTGTAGAGTCCGTTAATTCATATTCACCATTTCCCATTACTTTTGTAGTTTTCATTTCTGGAGTTGCCATCACGGAAATCTTCTTGGTCGTACTTGGTACTGTTAAAGTATATGTAAATTCTTGATGGTTGGTATTTGGTACCCAAACTCCTTCTGTGGTAGTTACTAAAATTAAGTAAGCATTATCCGATGGTTTTCGAATCACATTTAATTCATATAATTTAATATCTCCTGTTTCTGAGATTACTGATAAAGAAATATTATTATTTCCAACTGCTAAAGCATATTTTCCATTCCCATTTATTTTGGATAATGGATTACTTTTTACACCTGTTACTGTAATAGATGAAATTTCATACGGAACTTCTACGGTATAAGATGTTTTTTCTCGGTCGAATTCAGGATTTAATGTACCTTCTGATAATATAATATCTTCTAAGTAATTATCGTTATTAGCTGGACGATTTATAACAACGTTATAGACTTTACTACTACCATCTTCTGCAATTGTCATAATTCTTTTTAGATTTGGTCCCACTTTTAATTTATTATTGTCTAATAATTTATAAGTTGTGGTACTTACTTCAGTAGTTGCTGAGATAGTAATTTCATTTACCCCTTCTTCTACATCTACAGAATACATTAGGGTATCTTTATCAAATTCTGGATCTAAAGAATAAGTTGTATCTCCATTTATTATAGAAATACTCTCTAAGTTGGTATTGTTATTTTTCTCTCTGGTAATTTCTAAGTAGTAAGTTTCAGTTGTTCCTGTTTCACTTGTTGTAATAATCTGAACATAATTCACACCAACAGATAATGTTTTTGTGCCTGTTCCAGTAATCTTAGTTGTATTTACCTCTGCAGCAGCTAAAATATCTACCGAATCAATATGATTTGGAACGGTTACTTGATAGGTTCCAGTATTAATATTTTGAAATTCTGGCATTAATTCATAGGTAATTGCATCTTTTTTTACTTGTAAGTTACTTAAATAAACGTTTTCATTTTTTTCACGATATACTTTTAAGGTATAAATTCCTGTTTCTCCATTTGGAGAAGTAATTGTGATACTAACTTCATTTAGACCAACTTCAAAATTTTCATTACCTGAAACGAAATAGGTTGCGTCTTCATCTTCTGTTTCAATATTCATTTGTTTAATTTTTGTATATTCATTTGGCACAGAGAAATAGTATTCGGTAATACTTGGATTAAAGTTTATTTCTCTTTCAGGATCAATAATCTCTAATTTTTTTAAATCAGTATTTCCAGCCATACTTCTTGTCACTTTATAATGATATTCTGTTGTTTCGCTTTTATCTTCGCTAGTTACAGTGATAACAATGTCATTTTCACCTGCGTTTAGAGTTACTTTTCCATTTCCTGTTACGGTTTGATAAGGATGTCCTTTGGTTACTGTAAACCATACTTGTTTGATATTTGAGGGAACAGTCACTTCATAAACGAAATGATCTGGATCAAAGTTTAGAGGATTTAAGACGCAGAAGTTCGAATTTTTAGAACATAGGGAATCTACTAAGCCATTTAGTTCAATATTCATTGGTTTAGCATTGTTACTAGCAGGTCTTGTAACATGGATGGTAATTGTTCTTACTACTCCAGATTCTGCCATTACTTTGATTGGAAAATCGGTAGTACCAGCAGGAACATCAAAGGTTCCAAGTCCATCGATTTTCGCAAAGTTATCTTCTGCTTTGGCAAGGAAGGTAATGCTGGTTTCTAGTTCATCTAACGTTACTGAGTATTCTAACCCTTCTAAATCAAAGGTTGGAGTGTAGTTTTTAATATTGGTTTCATTGGTAATTTCATTGGTTGCTGTAATATTTAGAGATGATAAAAAGTTGTTTTCACTTGGGAAACGAAGTGTTGAAATTCTAGCATGACCAGAACCTTTTTTAGCATAGTTACGAGTTGGACTACTGCTTACATTATTAGTTGAAACGGTTTTGGTTTTTGTATCATTTGATACAGCACACCCATAACAATAAGTTGATTTTGTCACTGTATCATATGATATTAGTTTGTCAGAACCGATGTAGGAAGAACCTCCTCCACCTGCTCCATGACCACGGTTTCCGCCACCGCCACCAAAGTAGCCAGCACCTCCACCAGGTCCTCCATAAGTCATGTTACAGAAATTTCCTCCCTGACCAAAGTATCCGCGTCCACAATTATTATTGTTTCCTGTCTTACAATATCCACCTACGGTAAGACTTGCACCTGTTCCGTTGTAACCGTTATATCCAAGCGTATAGGTGTCATATCCGCTATTTCCAAGGTATCCTCCACCATGGCCATTTAAGTTTGAGGTAGAAGAACCACCTCCTCCTCCACCAGAGGCAACAATCACAATGGCATCTTTATCACTTGATAGATTAGAGAGTAAACTTGGAATGGTAGAAATATGAGTAGCTCCTCCGCCACCATATCCCCATTGACTAGAGTGCCCTGGAGTTCCTCCTCCATTGTAACCACCTTTTATAGTGTCTCCAGTACCTCCTACAGTGATATATAATTTTGTTCCTTCTTTTAAATAAACAACACCAGTTGAATATGCACCATATCCACCGTTTCCTCCACCTTGTGAACCCCAAGTTTCTAAACGGTAATATCCGTTTGCAGGGGCTGTGAATGTTTCAATATTTCCAGTATAAGGATAATCATAGTTTAATACTAAATCAGAACTTTGTTTTTCTAAGATTATTTCATAAACTGTTGTTTTAGAATTTGGTTCTGTCACCGTAATTTTTCCAGTTGAAGTTGCTTTGATATAACCAAATCCTTCTAATTTAATAGATGCTTCTTCATCAAACGCAGTGGCATTTACGTTAACACTCATGGTATTCGCCATTATTTTTGCTGTATAAGTTAAAGTCTCTGGATTAAAAACAGGGTCTAGTTCAAAGTTATTGATGGATAAGGATTTTAGTTTTGAACTATGTTCTCTATTTACAATAATTTCATAAATGGTTGTAGAACTTCCATCTTCTGCAACTACAGTAATATCAAATTTATTTTTGCCAGTATGTAAGTTGAAATTGCTTGGAAGATAAACTTCTTGGCTAAATCTTCCTTTTACTATTTCTAAATCTAAAACTTCTTTGTCATAAGGAACATTGATTTCGTATTTCGTTTTTTGTGGGGTGAAGTTTTCTAACCCTACTTGATCGATTAAGATGTCATCTAAATATGGATAACTTGATGGAGATCTTGTGGTATGAATCGTGTAGGTAAAAACAGTACCTGCTTCACTTGTTGAAGTAATATAAATATCATTGGTCCCTTTTAAAATACCAATGGTACCCGCCCCACTCACTGTACTTTCTTGAAACATTGGAGATGCTATAACATCAACAAATGAAGTTTCTGAATCAAAGGAGATACTATAGTTATAAATATCTGGATCAAAGTTTGGAACTAAAGCGCTTTTAGAAAAATTTAAACTTTCTAATCGACCATCGTCATTCGCTACTAAAGAAATTCTAGCATGACCATGACCTTTTTTTGGGGTGTTTTCAAGTGGTTTTTCACTGGCACTTGAAACAGAGATTGTTTTTGTGTTTGCTACATTTGAAGTAGTACAGTCGACACAGTACATGGCTTTTGTAAATTCTTTATAAGAAATCAAACTAGAAGAACCAATATAGGAAGAACCTCCTCCAGCACCACCGTGACTTCGGTTGGAACCACCACCACCAAACCAGCCACCGCCACCGCCGTGACCGCCAATTTTATCATTATAATAGCAGTAATCTCCACCTCGACCGAATGATCCTACTCCACAACCAGACGCTCCTTTAATGGAATGTCCTCCAGCTGTTTGGGTTGCTCCAGAACCAGAATATCCATTGTATCCTTGGGTTTGAGGGTATGTGTCGTATCCATTTTTTCCTTGAATTCCACCACCTTGACTACCATAAGGCTGAGCAGTATTTCCACCACCTGCCGCAACAATTAAAACAGAAGCTTTGTTAGATACTAAGCTTGATAATACACCTGGTATTTTAGCAATATGGGTAGCTCCGCCGCCACCATAACCAGCTTGTCCTCCGGCATTTCCACCAGTTCCACCACCGTTATATCCTCCTGCATAACGATTTCTTGGATTTTCTCCTACATTGATATATATGGTTTGATCTTTATCTAAATAAATTACACCAGTTGCATAAGCTCCAAATCCGCCACTACTTCCTCCTTGTGCTCCCCAGGTATCTATTTTGTAATATCCTGACACTGGAGCGGTGAAAGTTTGTTCTCCACCCGTGTATGCAAAGTTTTTTACTTTTTCAATTTCAACACTCGCACTTGGAGTTATCATAAAAACGCAAAAAAGAATTAATGCTGTAATTAATTCAAAACAAAATAAACTGTTATTCTTTTTCTTCATAACAATCACTACTATCTCTACTATATAGAAGTATATCACCTTTTGTCGTATTTTGTCATTCAAAATATCATCAAAAATAAAAGAAAAAAAAAGCAAGTGACTAACTTGCTTAATTTACTGTGTCTATTTTCATTTGCATGTATCTTTGTAGTTTTACTCGGTCTGGTCCTGTTACTTCTTTATCATTTGTTACATCTGCTGCTATCATTTCTATTTCTTCTAATTCTACTTTCATTTGCATGTATCTTTGTAGTCTTACTCGGTCTGGTCCTGTTATGTAGCCATCTCCTGTTAAGTCTCCTTTTACTACTATGATTAGTTCATCATAACAAACACCTTCTACGATGAGTTTTATTTTCATGAATGTTGATGCTATCATAGTTTCTTTATCTACTTCGTTTCCTTCTTTATCGTAGACATATAATGTAGTAGCTTCATTTTCAAAATGATTTAGATAGTCTTTTAGTAAAATACCTGGTTCAGACCCATAAGTATATTCTAGTTTACTTCCATCTTCTTTTTCTTTTCGCTCTATTTGATAGACACTACTTGTTATTTTCTTTCTAATTACTTTTACTTCTATACTTGCTTTGATATTTTCATCATAATTACTTACTACATGAATGGTAGTTGTTCCATAACCAACACCTGTAATATTACCAAATTCATCAACACTTGCAATTGTTTCATCATCACTCATCCATTTTACTTCTGTAAAACTTGTTATTTCTGGAGTAAAAGTATATGTGATTTGTTTGGTTTCAGCAATATCTAGTAAGATACTTGTTTCACTTGGTGTTATACTTTCTAAATCAAATTTTGCTCGTTTTATGATAATTTTATATTCTTGGGTTGTATAACCATCTCTTGCAATTACTTCAATAATATATTCGGTACTTGCACCTGCATAAAGATTTAAATCCCCCATCAAATTTACTGTCGCATTTGGATCCATTGGAATGGCTGTTATTTCATTTTGATAAAGGATATCTTTGCTATGTGGTACTTCAATAGTATAAGTAAACGTATCGGAATCAAAGGTAATTGGATAATCAATAATTGCTAGTTCTTTTAGTCTTACTTCACTTGCAGTTTCTTTATTAATATTGATTTTATAAACTCTTACACTTCCATCTTCTGCAGTCACAGTTATTTCTCTAACACTTAAGCCTTCTGGAACAATTTTATTTTCTAATCCTTTTACAGAGGCTAAATTACTTTCTAATGTAGCATTAAAACTTAATTCAGATATTTCATAAGATAGATCTAAATTATATTCTAATAATTCTTTATTAAATTCTGGAGATAATACCCCAGTACTTGGAATTAAACTAGAAAGATAATTGTTACTTGATACTTCTTTTGTGACATTTAAAATGTATGTATTTATAGTACCATCTTCTGCTTTTACTTCGATTTCAAAGCGATTTAATCCTGTAACTAGTTCTTTCGTTCCAGTGTTAGTTACTGTGGCAAATTCACTTTCTGCTTCTGCTTTGATTTGAATAAAGTTTAAATCACTTGGAACTGTTAGTGAGTATTCATTTGTTTCTTTTTGAAATTCTGGATTAAGTGGTAAGTCTTCTTTGATGTGCATTACTTTTAAGTTTTTTAAATAGTTATTATTTGCTGGAGTTCTTATAACATTTACTTTATAAGTTCTAGTAATACCTATTGCTGATTTTACTTTAATAACTATTAAATTCGAACCAATATTTAATTCATGTTCTCCTAGACCACTTATAATTTTAGAGCCTACATCTTGGGTGGTAGCATTTATTGTGATGTTTTGTGTTTCTCTTGGTACTTCAATCGTATAATCCATTACAGTTGGATCAAAGATAGGATCAAGATTTCCAATAGATGGAATTAAACTACTTAAATAATTATTCGTTGACATTTCCTTGTTTACATAAATTATGTATTCTAAAGTAGTTGTGGAATCACTTGCTGTTACTTTAATATGAATTTCATTCATTCCAATTTCTAATGAATCCTGGCCAGTTATTTCAACATTAGCATTTTTATCTTCTGCAATAGCAGTTATGTTTAATTGTTCTGTATCATTTGGAACTGTAATAAAATATTCTAATATTTCTTTATTAAATTCAGTATCTAGTGCAAAATTTGTAACATTTAATTCTTTTAAGAATGCACTTATTATACTTTCACGAATTATTGTTATGTTGTAGCTTCTTACTAAACCTGATTCGCTTGTTACAAGGATGGTAATATTATTTTCTCCTTCGTTTAAATTATAATTTCCAAACCCTGTAATGGTTGCATTTACATCTTCTGCTTTTCCATTTAAAGAAATCGATTCAATTTTATGTGAAACATTTATGGTATAATCTGTAGTTTCTTTTTGAAATATTGGATTTAGTGTACCTTCATTTGTATTTAAGCTTGCTAAATAATTGTTATCACTTGCTTCTTTGGTAATTAAAACGGTATACACTTTTTTATCTTCTGTTTCACTTGTTACTACTATTTCAAAATAATTTTCTCCAGTTTCTATCTTTTTTAAACCAGTCCCCGTAATAGTTGCATTAGTATCTTCTGGGTTTGCACTAATTACGACACTATTTACATCATTATTTACTTCGGTAGCATAGAAAGTTACACCTTTATGGAAGTCAGGTGTTAGATTATATCCAACTACTTCTAAAGATGCTAGATTATTATTTTTACTTCCTGTTTTTTCTACAATAATCTTATACTCTTTGGTCGTTTCTCCATCTGGTGCTGTCACTTTTATGGTAACTATATTTTCTCCTGTTTGAAAATTTTGATTACCAATGATTTCATAAGTAGCATCTGTTTCAGTTGGGTTTATCATGGTAAATTCTAAATTCGTTTTACTTGTTGTTAGATGATATTCCGTTACGTCTTTAGAAAAACTTGGGGATAATACATGATTTTTAACAACTAAATTTGTTAAAGATGCATCACTACTTTTCTTTCTTGTAATTATTATTTGATAATCCTTTTGAATTTGAGAGTTTCCAACTACAAAGATTGGAATCGAGTTTTTTCCTACTTTTAATGGGTAGGTTCCTAGTCCTTTTATGGTAGCTGACTCATCAAAAGCACTCGCAGTAATGGTAATATCTTCAATATCATGTTCTACCGTCAGTTCATAATTTAGAATAGTTGGATTAAAGGTAGGTGTTAGTTCTCCTCTATTGGTATCAAGAGAACTAAGAGTTAAATCTTCATTTGTACTCTCTTGTTTTATGATATGAGTCGTATAAATTTTAACATTACCATTTTGAGCAGTAACCACGATATCAATATCTTTTGTGTCGTTTGGATTTAAACTACTTACGTCAATGGTAAATTTGTAAGTATCAATATTATTACTATCAGTAACATCTACAAAAGCATAAGGACTTTCTGGAATTGCTGTCATATGTAATATATTGGTATTAAACGGAACTTTTACTTCATAATAGATGGTTGTTTCATTGAAAATCGGAGATAGTCCCCCTTCTTCAATATATAAGAAATCTAAGTCATCGTTATCTGATTTATCTCTTACTACTTTAATTACATAGTCTTTAGCCGAACCATCTTCCGCTGTAACTCGTAATGTTATTTTATTTTCTTCTCCTGGAATTAAGTTATAGGTTCCATTTCCAGTAACATTTGAGGTTTTGGATTTTGGTGACCCTGTAATATCAATACTACTAATTTCATATTGAACGTTTATTAAGTAATCATAATTTTTGGTAGGGTCTATATTTTCTATTACGACACTACCGCGATTGTTGGTAATAGATTCTAATTCAGTATTATCATCAAGTCTTTTATTTACTTTGATGGTATAAACTCTATCTACTCCATCTTCACTAGTAACAGTTATTGTAATTATATTTTCACCTTTTACTAATGCATGCGTTCCATTTCCACTAATTGTTGAAGCATCATCTTCCTTGATTCCTTTTAAAGTAATTTCATTTACAGATCCATCTACATCAATGGTATATGATAGATTTTCTTTATTAAATTCTTCGTTTAGTGTTCCACCTGTTACTTCAATATTTTGAAGATAATTATTAGTACTTGATTCTTTTAAGACAACAATTTGATAAACCTGATAGGTTTTATCTTCTGCAATACTAGTTATAACAATAATATTTGATTTTTCTGTTAGATTATTATTTCCTCTTATTGTATAAGTAGTGGTATTTTCTTCTGGTGTTACCTTAACATTTAATTTATCTACACTTTTAGGAATTGTCACAGTATAATTTTTGATATCTTTTGAAAATTCAGGACTTATTTCATAGCCTTCAATTTCAATATTTAATAAAGAGCTATTATTATTACGAGATTTCATAATAACTATTTCATAAATGTTAGTGTCTCCAGATTCACTTGTAACTGTAATTGGGAAGCTATTTTTACCACTTACTAGTTCAAAAACACCTGTTCCAGTTACTGATCCAGCTTCTGAAGCGGCATTAATCGTAATTTTTTTGGTAGTTGCATCAACAACAGCAGTATAGTCATTTAAAAGTTTATTAAATGTTGGAGTAAGTTCTACTTTTTCTTGGTTTTCTTTTATAACTTCTAAATTACTTAAGAACGTATTGGTACTTTGCTCTTTGTAAGTATATAAAATATAAGTTTTTTGATTTTTATTTGGAGCAGTTACTAAAATACGAATTTCATTTAATCCAGTTACTAAATTTTCATTTCCAGAAATTGTAACTGTTGCATCAGGATTTTCTGGAATCGCTTCTAATTCTATTTGATTAAATTCTGCTGGAATTGTAATGTAATACTCATAAGTAGATGGGTTAAATGTTATTTCTGTTTTTTCATTTTGAGGATTGGTAATATTTAAAATAGCAAGATTATTGTTACCTGAATCATCTTTTCTTATTTTATAAGTATATGTAGTAGTATGAAGTCCATCTTCGCTTGTTATATCAATTTCAATGATATTGATACCACTATGAATTTCAAAGGTATCACTTGTTTGTTCTATACGATTTTCTTCTGCATTTTCTGGTTCGTTACGATAATATTTTATCGTTTGATAATCACTTTTTAAGATAGGTGTTAAAGATATTTTTTCTGTCAGAAATGGAAGTAAGATTTCATAACTTGTAATGTCACTATCAAATGTATAGTTACAGTAAGAAGGACTTAAACCACATAAATAAGCTACAGGATTTTTTAAGACGATATCTTTTGATTTACTATCATCAGATGGTTCGCGATTTATTTTTAAGGTGTAGGTTTTATTTGCTCCATCTTTTGTAGAAACAACAATTTTATGTTCATTTAATCCTGGGTGTAATGTAATATCACCATTTCCTAAAATGTTTGCTTCTTGAGATTTTGGAACTGCTAATATGTCGATTGAATTGTATTCTTTTGGTAAATCGATTTCATAAGTATAAGTCCATGGTTCAAAAGGAATGGTTACATTTCCATGATCTATTATAATGTTATCTAAGAAGGTATCTCCGACAATACCTGGAGTGGCTGTAATTTTAGCATATCCATTTCCACGGTTTCCATCCATTAAATTGGTTCCATCGTAGTTTGGCATTTTTTGATTACCAGAAATCATTTCTGTATCATTTAAATAATATTTTTGATCTACTGAATAACCGTTTGGAACGTTGTTTTTAGAATTAGATGTCCAGATAAAGCCTGAACCTCCTCCAGCACCATGCCATCCAGAGCCACGAGAATTATATCCGCCATACCAGCCCCCTCCTGCTCCTGGTCCGCCATATCTTGCACTGATGTAACTAATGGTAGAAGCACTTGCGTTAAATCCTCCACCAAAAGACCAACCAGTAGTTTGCGTTCCTGGTGCACCATAAGAAGTTGAATAAGAGTAGCCAGATAATCCGCCACCATCTCCTCCGCGTTCACCGTCCATTCCGCCGCCACCTCCGCCGCCAGCGACAATAAGACGTGATAAAAGAGATGTTTGGTCATTCCAAGGACCACTTACAAGACGAATATCGGTAGACCCTCCACCACTTGCAGCAGGATCATTACTGGTGTTGATAGCTTTGTAACCTGAACCTCCACCATTAAAGCTTTGGGCTGTTGTACATATTTTTCCACCACACCAAGTACCTTCTTTTCCAACGTAAATATAGAGAGTATCTCCCTTATTTAAATAAACAGAACCTTTGGCGTATCCTCCAAGTCCGCCAATACCTAGTTCACTATTTTGATGATGTCCTCCACCACCAGCACCCCATACTTCTAAAGTATAAAGTGCTGGAGATGGGGCAATAAATGTTTGATAATCACCTGTGTATGTAAATCCTTCGTTTACAGGGTCTAATAGTGGTTCTATTCGTTTTAGATTTAAAGTATAAACTGTACTACTAACTCCATCTAAATCAACATTTATAGTAATTTGTTTTTCTTTTTCTGAAACATATCGATTTTCTACAATTGTTACTTTGGCTTCTTCAAAAAATGGTGTTGCAATCATTGGGACTTCTCTTGTAAAGTTTAAAATTTCTAGAGTGTAATCTTTTTTATTAGGTGAAAAAGCACTTGTTAAAACACCACCATCAATTTCTAAACTTTTTAATAGACTAGCTCTTTTTCTTTTAAAGGTAAAAGTATATGGTTGATTTTGTAAATCTCCTTCACTTGAAACTACAATATTAATTACTAATTCATTTTCTGTAAATTCATAAATTGTATTTTCTGGTATTTTTTGTCCTGGATATAATTTTAATAGTTCTAAATTAATTTTTGTTATTTCTGTTGGTAATTCCATTTCGTAATCAAACTTAGTTGGGTCAAAATTCTCATAAAGTAGACCATTTACTTTAAAGCCTTTTAACTGAGCACTAGCGCTTGCTGGTCTTGTTACATGTATTGTATAAATAGAGATTTCTCCATTTAAATTTGTAAATGTAATGGTAAAGTCTTGGTTTCCTGCTGGAACATTAAATGTATCTAGACCTGTTATTAAAGCTTGTTGTTTTTTCGTGATAGCATCAAAAGTAATTGTAGTATCTTCAACATTTAAAGAAAGATCATAATCAAATGTACCTTCATGAAATTCTGGAGTTAACACGCCTTTATCTACTGTTATTTCTAATAGTTCATCTAAATCCTCTGTGGAATAATAAGAAATTTTAGCATATCCTGCGGCATTATTTCCTTGCATGACACTACTTCCATCATAAGTTGGTATGTATTGATTTCCTGCTAAAGTTTCGGTTTCTTTTAAATAATATTTGTTTGTTGCTATATATCCGTCTGGAACATTTTTAGAAGAAGATTCATTTAAAACAAATCCGGATCCTCCTCCAGCACTATGGAATCCTCTTCCCAAAGAGTTTTTTCCACCATACCAGCCGCCACCGCCACCAGATCCACCATATTGGGAACTAATGTATCCGATGGTACTTGCATTAGCGTTAAAGCCTCCACCAAAAGACCAACCTGTAGTTTGGGTTCCGGGTGCACCATAAGAGGTAGAATAAGAGTATCCAGATAATCCTCCGCCATCTCCTCCACGTTCGCCATCCATACCAGATCCACCACCACCGCCTGCAACGATGATACGTGATAGAAGTGAGGTTTCATTGTCCCAAGGACCAGGAACAAGACGAATATCGGTAGCCCCTCCACCACTGGCAACAGGATCTCTAGTTGAATTCATAGTTTTGTAACCAGTTCCTCCACCATTAAAGCTTGGAGATGAAATACAAATAGAATTGCCACACCAAGAACCTTCTGCTCCAACATAAATATACAATTTATCTCCCGCATTTAAATATAGCTTTCCTTTGGAATATCCTCCTAGTCCAGCTATTCCTAATTCTGAATTTTGGTGAGATCCACCACTTCTTGCTCCCCATACTTCTAAGGTATAATAAGTGGAGTATGGAGCAATAAATTCTTGATAATCTCCAGTATAATTAAATGTTGTTTCTAGTGGTTTACTATTTACCGTTTGTTCAAATTCTCTATTAATATTAAACTTATAAGTTGTATTCTCACAATTTGGTTTACTTACATTAATAGTGACTATATTTTTTCCTACACTCAAATCATTTGAGGATATGGTGTAAGTTGTTTCTTCATCAGTTTCAATCAGTGGATTAAATTTAGTTGTAGTATGATTTACTGTAATATCGTATTCATAAACATTACTTTCAAACGAAGTAAAGTTTTCAAATGTTACATTATTTAATTTAGCTTTAGCAATTACGGGATAAATATTGTAGATCAAGATATTTCCTTCTAAATCCATTAATATTACTTGATGAATCTTATCTTTTTCTAAAGTTGTTTCTCCTACATTGTACGCCCACATAAATTTTGTTTCATCATAGGTTATAGTAGTTTTAAAAGGAGATGCTGGTAAAATTGTTTCATAATTTAAAGTGTTATTTTCAAAAAAAGGAGTTAGTTCTAAATCAGTTAAAGATATCGGTGGCATTTCTCCATCTAAAGGAGATGTTTTTTCTAATAAGGTTATTTTGGCATATCCATCCGCTTTATTTCCAATCATCGTACTTTTTCCATCATGAGTTGGCATGGATGCATTTCCAGCTATTGTTTTTGCATCGGTTAAAAAATACTGTTCACTAACATGATAACCTTTTGGGACATTTAAAACAGACTCTGGAGTCCATATAAAACCAGACCCTCCACCAGATCCTTCCCATTTACTAGGACCAGCTGAGTAATATCCGCCATACCAGCCGCCGCCTCCACCATTTCCACCATAAGTAGAATTAATGTAAGAAAGGGTATTTACATTGGCGCTAAATCCTTCTCCAAATTTCCATCCAGTAGTTTGAGTTCCACCATAACCAGATTCAGCATTAACAAGAATTCCTTCTAAACCACCACCGTGGCCACCAGGTTCGCCATTATCTACACCGCCTCCTCCACCACCGCCTGCAACGATGATACGTGATAAAAGAGAAGATGAATCATTCCATTCTCCTTTTGTAAAACGAATGTCTGTAGCTCCTCCACCACTGGCAACAGGATTCCAAATATCACTAGCAGCAGTTCTTTTCCAGCCAGAGCCACCACCATTATATCCTCCAGCAACGGTACAATATCCACCTTGGCAAAACGTACCTTTTCCACCAACATAGACATATAATTTCTCACTTGTTTTTAATTGTATTACACCTGCCGAGTAACCGCCTTTACCACTTGGTCCAAGATAGCTTTGTTGATGGTCTCCTCCGCCTTCTGCTCCCCAAACTTCTAATTTATATTTTCCTTGAACAGGGGCAATAAATTCTTGTGAGTCACCTGTATATGAAAAAACAAATTCTTCATTAATTTCTACAGCCTTAATTTTTAGTGGAAAAAAAAGGAATAAAAAAAGAAAAATAAAGAAATTTTTTTGATATTTATTGATACTCATAATAACACTTCCCAATATTTATTAACCAGACTATTCTACTATAAATAGAGTATAACACTTTTTGTCGACTTTTGTCATTTTAATTTGCTCAGTATGGGAAGATTTTTCAAAGAACGCAAAAAAAATACCCACTTTCGTAAGTATTTTTGATATTTACCCATTTTAAGATCAAGAACTAAAAATTATTTTTCTTCAAAACCACATTCTAAAACGATTTCCATACGATAGTCTTTTTTGCCATATGGTTCTTGTGGATAAATAATTACTTTTGTATCTTTATTATTACATGCTTCATTTGTTTTAGGATTTTTAAAAGCATCTAGCTTTTCTTTATTTTCTTCTTCCTTATATCTAGATAATCCATCTAAATTAATTTTAATTCCTAACTCTGTATAGTTTTTTAAAAATTTTGCTCTTTCCTCATCATTTTTACCAATTTGTTCATAGTATAAATCTTCATAGAAAGATACGCCCATTTCCTTCATATATTTTTTTAGTGTTTCTTCTTTACTATTTCCACTTAATAATACAATTACTAAAATAATGATTGCTACTAGTGCAATTAAGCCAATTCCGGCAATCAAACATTTCTTTTTATCTTTTTTTAATTCTTCAATCCATAATTTTATTTTGTTTTTCATATATATTACTCCTTTACTTGCAATTATTATAGCATATTCTTTTATAATTCATCAAATATTCCTGCATGAATAATAACTCTTTTGGTTTTGTCATAATAACAAGTCGATAATGTTAATGTTTTTTTGGGAATTTGATTCATAACAAATGATGAATCATTTTTTTGAAAGTATTTTTCTTGTTTATTCAAAGGATTTTCATCCGATTCTTCTGTAATATATGCTGCATAAACTTGATATTCTTGTTTTTCAAATTCAGTATGAATTATGATTTTAATATCATTTCCTAATTTACCTTCTTGTAATTTTATAAGTTCTCCAAAAATAGTATCTTTATAAGTGTTATGTCCAAATAAAATAGTATTGTTATCCGTAAAATCCGATTTATTTTGATAATTCATAAATATAGATCCATAAATATTATAATTTTTTAGGACATCATGATTTAGATAAAAGGTATTGTTTATTCCTTTTACAATCGCATAATTAATGTTTGTTTTAGGAATCTCAATCCAGCCTATGATATCTGGATTTAATTCTTTTAATTTGGAAAAGTTTATTTTTTCTTCCAACGCTCCATCCGTCTCATCTATTTGAATTACTTGATTATAAATGATTTGTTCTACTTCTTCTGATTTTTTTTCATAATATTTTTTCTTTCCTATTTGATAGATGGATATACCAAATATTATGAATAAGATACAAATGGAAATATTAATTATTAATTTTTTATATTTTAATTTTAATTTTTTTTTCATATAGTCATTGTAACATTCTTTCAAAAAAAAAAGAAGATTGATCCTCTTTTAGTCTTTAAATAAATTCTTATAAATTTCTTTATAATTACTTACTTCTATGATGTTTATATTTTTTTTTACAAAATCAGGAACTTCTTCTAAATCAGAATGGTTCTTCTTTGGAATAAACACCGTTTTTATTTTTTCGTTATAGGCACCAATTAGTTTTTCTTTTAATCCACCAATTGCTAGAATATCTCCTCTTAATGACATTTCTCCTGTCATGGCAATTTCACTTGATATCTCTTCATTTCTAATCAAACTAATTAACGAAGTAGTTATCGTTACTCCAGCACTTGGTCCATCTTTTGGAATAGCTCCTTCTAGAGCATGTAAATGAATATCTTTTTTGTGAAAATAGAAATCATTTACTTTTAATTCTTTACAATGTGATTTAATATAACTAATTGCTACATCTATACTCTCTTGCATTACTTTTCCTAAAGATCCAGTATATGTAATTTTTCCTGAGCCTTCATAAAGGCATGATTCTAATGGAAGAACTACTCCTCCTAAAGGCGTATATGCAAGTCCATAAACTAATCCAGGAGTCATACGTTTTGTTACATTATCTTCTACAAACTTTCTTTCTCCTAAATATGTTGTAATATCTTTTTTGGTAATTGTTTTTTTCAATATACTTTCTTCTTCATTCTCTGTAATTACTTTTCTTACTATACTTTCCAATACTCTTTTTAAATCACGTACTCCAGCTTCTTTTGTATAATGTTTAATAATGTATTCTAATATAGAATCTGTTATTTTTATTTCTTCTTTATGTACTTTATGTTCTTCTAAAACTTGAGGTAGTAAATGATTTTTAGCAATATCCATTTTTTCAAATAAGGTATAACTAGATAATTCAATTATTTCTAAACGATCTCGTAATTCTGTTGGAATATTGTATTGATTATTAGCAGTCAAGATAAAGAAGATATGAGATAAATCAAATGGTTCTTCTATATAGTTATCTGTAAAAATTTTATTTTGTTCTGGATCTAATATATCTAGTAAGACACTTGCTGGATCTCCTTTATAATCTTTTACCATTTTATCAATTTCATCTATTAGGAATAAAGGATTTTTTGTTTCACACTTTTTTAGTCCTTGAATAATTTTACCAGGAGAGGATCCAATATAAGTTCTTCTGTGTCCATTTAATTCAGTTGAATCATTTAATCCACCAACACTAATTTTATAAAACTCTTTTTTTAAACTTTTGGCAATAGATGATGCAACCGAAGTTTTTCCTACTCCTGGAGGACCAACTAAGCAAATGATTGGACTACGCATTTCTGGATTTCTTTTTTTAATAGCAACATATTCAATCATTCTCTTTTTTAAGTCTTCTAATCCATAGTGAGATTTATTTAAACTATCTTTGATTTTTGTTAAATCTGTTTCATCTATACTTTCTGAATTCCAAGGAAGTGATAATATCCAATCTAAATAATTACGTATATTAGAAGAATCTGGGCTCATTTCTGGTGTTAAATCATAGTTCTTGATTTCACGTTCTATCTTATTTTTAGTTTTTTCGCTAATATTTAAAGATTCTAATTTTTGATAGAAATTTTCAACATCTTGTTTTTTTGGATCATCATATCCAAGTTCTTTTTCTATTTCTCTTAATTTTTCGCGAAGAATAAATTCTTTGTGATTTTCTTCTATTTCTTTTTGAATCGTTTTTTCTAATTTATGATCAATTTTTATTGCTTGAAGTTCAATTTCTAAATCATGAATTAAACTTTCAGCACGTTTTATAGGATTTACTTCTTCCATATAGTTAATCTTTTTTTCAAAAGATAGTGGAATAAATGAAGATACCATGTCTGTAAGGACCATTAATGAATCAATGTCTTCGATTGTTGTTAAGATACTGTTAGAAATGTTCGGATTTAATTTGATAAAGCGTTTTAGTAATGAGTGTAATTTTCTTTTAAGTGCAACTTCCTCTGCTTCTTTCATCTTTTGTTTTGGTAATTCTTTATAATGACACTTTAACATCTCATCGTTTTTTGTACTAAAATACTTTTCTATTTTTACACGTCGAATTCCTAATAATTTTATACGCAAATGGCCATTTGGTAATTCTATTGGATTTATGATCTTTCCAATCACACCAATTAAAGGTAAGTCATCAACATCAGGAATTTCTTCTAGTTCATTTTTGGGACAAACAATTAATACTTCATTATTAAATTTTTTTCCAGAAAGTAAGATTACTTCTTTTGTTAAATCATTATTTAATTCTAGTTTTACTTCTTGATTTGGGAGCAAAATTAATTTTTTCAGTAACATGACTGGTAAAGTATTTAACATAAATTCCCCCCTTTTTTATAAACGTTTTTATTATAACGATAGTTTCATAGAAAGTAAATGTTTTTTTCAATATTTTCCTTTGATTTTTGAATTAAAAAAAGCTGGATTTATTTTCCAGCTCTAATGATTTCCATAGCTTCACGCATTTTCATATCATATTTTACAACTTCTATTGATCCATAAGCTTGTAGCAATTCTTCTTTAGAAATACCATAGTTCTCTGCCATTTCATTTGCTTTCTTTTCTACTTCTTCATCTTTAAAGTCAATCTTTTCTTTTTCTGCTACTTCTTCTAGTAAATATCTATATTTTACACGTTTTGTTGCTTCTGGCTCCATTTGTTCATGTAATTTTTCATGAGTTACTCCAGTAAACTGTGCATATTGTTCTAGATTTAGACCTTGCATTTTTAGTTGTTCTTCAAATTGATGAATCATACGGTGTACTTCATCATCAATGATTTCTTTGTTTAATTCAACTGTCATATTTTCAGTTGCTTTTTCTAAACAACTTTCTAAATATTTATCATCAATGTCTTTTTCTTTTCTTTCTTTAATTACATTTTCAATTTCAGTTTCTAGTTCTTCTTTTGTTGTAACTTTATCATATCCTAAATCTTTAAAGAAATCTTCGTTTATTTCAGGTAATACGCGTGTTTTAATTTCCATAACCTCAACATCAAATTTTACATCTTTTCCACCAAGGTCTTGAGCATAATTTTCTGGGAATTTTAATTCAAGTGTTTTTTTGTCACCTTTTTTTAGACCAATTAAACCACTTTCAAATCCTGGAATAAATGTGTTAGATCCAATTTCTAATGGGAAGTTTTCTCCACTTCCACCTTCTAATTCTTTTGAATCTACATATCCCTTAAAATTAATAACAGCTGTATCTTTATCTTCTATTTTTCCACTTTCTTTTACAGTAATTTCTGCAAATTTAGATCTTAAATTTTCAATTTCTTCTTTAATTTCTTCTTTTGTTACTTTAGCAGTTTCTTTTTGAATTTTTAAATTTTTATATTCTCCTAATTTAATTTCAGGTTTTGTAATAATTGTAAATAGGAAAGTAACTGATTTGTCATCGATGTTTTTTACATCTAATTTTGGTTCAATAACTGGAACTAAACTATTATCTTTTAATAACTTATCATAAGCAATTGATACCGCATCATCTACAGCATCCATATAAAGTGATTCTATTCCAAATTTTTTTAAATACATTTCTTTTGGAGCAGTTCCTTTTCTAAATCCATCAATTTTTACTTCTTTGTTTTTCTTCTTAAAAGATTTATCTAAGCAATTTTCCCATTCTTTTCCTTCAATTTTTATTTCAATTTCATGTACGTTTTTCATAATCTAGATTTTCCTTTCAAACATGATTATTATATCTGGTTTATTCTTCGTTTGCAAGCCTTTTATTTAGGGATAAACCTCTTGCAGAATCTAAATAATTTACAACATCTTCAATTCTCTTATGATCTATTTTGGATGGCAAATTATATATTTTTGTATTACTAATATCATTATTTTCTATATAAATTAATTGTTTATCATTAAGTGGTGTCCCTATTTTTAAAACTGCTGGATTTATGTTTGACAATAAATCCATTCGATACCAATCAGCTTTATCTTTATAAATCGTATAAGAATGGAAATTATTATAATACTTTGTTAATCTTACTATATTTGGATATTTCATTTCTTTTAAAAGATAAGCACAAACTCTTGATATGTCTACACAACATCCATAATGATTTTCTAAAACTTCTTCTACGCTTTGAATTACATATTCTTTGTACCAAAAGGAATTAACTGAATCTATAACTGTGCCATCTGTTCTTTTCCAACCATATTTTACATTTTGCCAGACAAATTCTGAGACATCTATCGGATCTTTTAAGTTATCTCTTGATTTTTTAAAATGATAGATCATAAATGAAAATGCCGAAAGAATTAAATCTTTTTCTTCCATTTTATGGTATTTTAAAAGGGAAAATAAGTCGATAGAACCATTTAAAAAGAGATATGCAACTTGTAATTTTATTAAATCACATTGAGAAACTTTTGAAATATCATCATTCGGATAAATAATTTCTCTCGATAAATATTCTTTCCATTGTGATATTGGATAGTCTAGTTGATATTTTAGTAATATATTTGCAATTTCTGGCACTAAGGTATCATAACATGCATTTATATTTTCTTTTAATATAGTAGTTAATACATAAAGGGCTTTTTTTACTATTTCATTAGATTTTGAAGATACTTTATCGTTTTTAATTACATTGATAAATAAAGTTAAGTTAACTTTTTTATATGGGTAAAGTCCTTGTTTTAAAACTTCTAAAGCAGGTATGAGTATTACACCCAATTCTAATATTTCTTTTTCATCTTCAAAATCATAATTAATTTTTACGATATCTAAATCTAGTACTTTCATAATATTTCCTCTTTTCAAGGAAAATATTATACACCAAAAAAGCAAAAAAACGAATTAATTCGTTTTATGCTAAAGCTTTTATTACAACTTTGTATGATCCATTTGGACTTTCTACTTCGATTTCTTCGCCGACTTTTTTTCCAACGATTGCTTTTCCAATTGGAGATTCATTTGATACTTTATTATCAAATGGATCAGCTTCTAAAGATCCAACAATTTTATAAGTATCTTCTTCTCCATCATCATAAATTAATGTTACAGTAGATCCTACACAAACTGTGTCACTACCAAGTTGTTCTGCAATAGTACAATGTTCTAATTTATATTCTAATTCTTTAATACGTCCTTCTAATTTAGCTTGAGCATCTCTTGCTGCATCATAATCAGAATTCTCAGATAAATCACCTTGAGCTCTTGCTTCTTTTAATTCTTTAATAATTTGTGGACGCGTTACTGTTTTTAATTCTTTTAATTCAGTTTCTAATTCTAGATAACCTTCCGCAGTCAACATTATTTTTTCATTTTCGTTCATTATTTCATCATTTCCTTTAAAACATCCTCTCAAGGATACTACACATAATCTGCTTTGTCAAACACTTTAAGACGCATCATGTCAAATTCATGTAGCTTAATTTCTACTGGAATTTTGACAATCATACCTGGGTGATTGGCAACATCTAGTGAATTATCCTCTTCGTCATATATTTTACTCAATTTCATGGAAAAAGTTTCCATATTTGGTCCAAAAAATTCGACGGTATCTCCTATATGAAAAATATTTCGTTCTTCTATTATTACCATCTTCTTTTGCTCATCATATTCTTTTACTAGTCCTAAAAAATCTTGATTTGATATTTCGTCTCTTCCTAAAAAATATTGTTCTTTATTTGTTGGGAGAGCTTCAAAAAATTGTGGAGTTGAATCACGATTTGCACATCGATTTAAAACATCAAGAGAATATGCCACATCAGAACTTTTAAGTGTATTATTTTGTATTTTATCAACCAAACGGCGATAAGTTAAAATTACTGTAGCAATGTAATATATGCCTCTCATTCTTCCTTCTACTTTAAAAGAATTTACTCCTATATCAATCATTTCCTTAATATGAGGAATCATATTTAAGTCTTTACTTGTCATTTGAAATGGCGTATTTGATAATTCTGTTTCAAACATCCAACGACAGATTTGAGCACATCCTCCACGATTGGCATCGCGATTGGTACAATAATTAGATAGAACACACTTACCGCTAATACTCGTACACATTGCTCCATGAATAAAGCATTCTAATTCAAGTCCTGTAGCTTTCTTGATTTTTTTTATATCTTCTTTACTTGCTTCTCTTGCTAAGACAATTCTTGTTACCCCAAGATTTTGATAAAATTTAGCTGCTCCAACATTTAAAACACTACTTTGAGTAGATAGGTGTATTTCATATTTTGCTTTTATCTCTTTTGATAGACGAATTACAACAATATCACTAGCAATGATAGCATCTACACCAATATTACTTAATTCTTGTAAGTATTCTTTTAAACCATTTAAATCTGATTCATGAAAAACAATATTTACAGTAACATAAACTCTTTTTCCTAAACTATGTGCATATTCTGTTGCCTTTTTAATCTCTTCTAAAGAAAAGTTTTTAGCATTAGCTCGTAAGGAGAAGTTTTGTCCACCAAAATAAACGGCATCTGCTCCATACAAAAGAGCAATTTTTAATTTTTCAAAATCTCCTGCTGGAGATAAAATTTCAATTTTCGGCACGACGTACCTCCTTTAAACGATAAATGGTTTCTTGATCTAAAAAACCTCTATTTTCATCTAATTCTAATTTTTTTGTTCCATTACAATAATCATTTAAAATAGACTCTACTTTATCATTTGAGCATAAAACAGGATTTATTAAATAAAATTTAATCTTAGAATCATCAAAAGAATCCATTCCATTTAAATATTTATCATGATATAGCATTGTACCATGTTCACTTTCAACTGCTATAAAATTGTTTATAGAAGTCTTTTCTTCTAATGTTACAACATTTTTTTTATCTGTTTGAAATTCTGTTTCAAAGTTAGTTAAAAGTGTTCTTCTTGAATACATTGCTGGTATTAAACTATATAAAACATATACAAGTGGCTTTGTAGTATGAGATAAGATTTTCTCAATTTCTTTTTTTGTTATATCTGTACTTATTACAACACTATTTACAAATGAAAGATTTTCATTAATGCTTTGGTAATTCGTAGCAAAATGAGTTTGATATAGTATTAGTTCAATTTGAAGATTCAGTTCTTTTACTAAAGTAATAATCCCTAAGTCTTCAAATACTAAACCTTTAATATTATTTGGAAGATTTTTTAAAATATTACGTAATTCTTCGTAAGTTTTATTATCTAAAATACGATTTAAGTAAAGATAAGCTGGCTCTTTTATTTCACTTAGTAAAAAAGATGATGGATAACCTACACAGTAGTCTTTTAATGGAAAAAGAAAGTTAGTAATCCTAGCTTTCTTACAAATTTCGATTTGTTTTAAATCGGTTATGGTTACTAAAAATTTATTTTTATCCACGACGTTTGCTTATAGAGATTCCGTCTCCAAGTTTTAAAAACTCGGTTTCAAACTCTTCATTTTCCTTTAAAAATTCAATGTATTTTTCAATTTTATCCACTAATCCTCGTAGGTTTTTACTTTCAATTTCATCTTTTTTTCCAACATAGCCATGAAAATTTAAATTATCAGTAATAATTACTCCATCAGGTGCTAAAAAATATTGGAATTTTTCAAAAAACTTTGTATATTGTCCTTTTGCTGCATCAATAAATATCATATCATATTTTACATCACTTAAATTTACTTCTAAAGCATCTTGAAATACAACTGTAATTTTTTTCTCTAATCCTGCTTTTTTCACATTTTTTAAGCATTCCATGTATCTTTCATTATCTCTTTCAATCGTTGTTACTTTTGTTTCGGCATTACTAGAGGCCATTAAAATAGCTGAATACCCAATCGCACTTCCTATTTCTAAAATATTTTTTATATTGTTATTTTTTATATATTTCATAATGAAAGCAATGCTTTCTTTCTCTATAATGGGAACGTTTTTTTCTTTCGCATAGTTCTCCATTTCTATGATAAGTTCTTTCATAACCTCACCCTATTTCTTTTTGAACATTAACATGTTCTTCAAATGTTTTAGAAAAATATACTTTTCCAGTTTTAATATCTGCATAAAAATATAAGTAGTCTGTCTGTGTTGGATTTAATACTGCTTTTATACTCATAAGAGATGGATTACAGATTGGTCCTACTGGTAATTTTCCTGCCATAGTTGCATTCATTTCACTTGTATTATAAGGACTAATTGTTTTTAAATCTGTAAGTGTAAGACTTTCACCCATTTCCTTTTTTACAGCATAATATGTGGTAACATCCATACCAAGGCCCATTTTTTTCTCTAAACGCCTTTGAATTACTTGGCTTACTGTATTGCGATCATTTTCTGTTACGGCTTCTAATTCAATGATTGCTGCTGCACTTAAAACTTCATGAACACTATAATTTGAATTTTCTATTACTTCTTTTAATGGATTTAATTTTTGCTCAGTATGATTTAGTATTTTTTCTATTACTTCTATAATTGTGCTATTTTCTTTAAATTCATAAGTATCTGGAAAAAGATATCCTTCTAGTGGCTCATATAGTTCTTTATTCAAAATGGATTCATCTAAGAACCAGTATTTTTCTATTAAAGATTTTAAATAAGTCTCATCACTTAGTTTTGTTTGAAGCTCTGTGTGATCAATATTTAATTTATCTGAGATTATCAGAAGATATTCTTTTAAACGTCTACCTTCCACTAAAGTTACAGTAACACTGTTATTTTTAATCTCACCTTTTTCCATCTTTTTTAAAATTTCTTTGGGAGACATACTGCTATTTAACTCATAAGTTCCTGCTTGTAAGTTCATATTATTATGAAGCAATAAATATGCCTTTAAGACAAAAGCACTACGTATTAATCCAGAAGATTCTAAATCACTTGCTAAAGTTATTTTAGATGTACCAGACTTTAAAGTAAAAATAACATTTTCTGAATTTTTATCTTTTGGACTTAGACCATAGAAAAAAAAGGATCCAAAACCAATGAATAAAACTAGTAAAATACAAAGGATTGTTAAAAAAATTCTTTTATTCATTTTTATCCCTCGACTCTTCTAGTTTACTTAATATTGCTTCAATTGTATTCCATTCTTCTTCTGTTTCAATAGGAAGCAAATTCATAGATGACCCACTTGGATCATAAGTATTTGCATAAACTTTAAGAGATCCCATCTCATCTTTTGTATTATCAGTATAAATTAAATAACTCTTTTTTGTTTGTTCTGAATCAAATGTAAATAATATTTCACATTCTACTTCTAGCCCATTTGCATTTTTCATGGTAAACACACTATTATTTTTCGGATTCTCGCTCATTATTTATCCTTCTTTCTTTTAAGTACGTATCTAATATAATAGCAGATGCTACATTATCAACGACCTTTTTCCTTTTTATTCTACTCATATCTGTACTTAATAGTATTTTTTCTGCTTCCATACTAGAAAGACGTTCATCTACTAAATGAACTGGTAATTTTATATGACTGTCTAGTAATTCTTTAAATTTGATGGAACGTTGTGCTGCAAACCCACATGAATTATCCATATTTTTTGGAAGTCCTAATATTAGGTCTGTTATTTGCTTTTCTTCAATGATCTTTTGTAATTCAGGAATTACAGATGCATACGACTCACTTTTAAATGTTAAAGTTTTTAGTGGTGTTGCAATTGTATTTGTACGATCACTTAAAGATATACCTAATGTTTTTGTCCCTAAATCTAACCCTAAATACCGCATTATTTCATACTTTCTTCTAATAAGTATTCCAGTATTTCTGCACGATCTAATTCTAATATTTTTTCACGAGCATTATTAAAGTTTGAAATATAGTTTGCATCTCCACTCATTAAATAGCCAATGATTTGATTTTTAGGGTTATACCCTTTTACTTTCAAACTTTCAAATACTTCATTTAAGGTTGTTTTAATATTCTCTTTTTTTACGACAGATAAGTCAAAAAGAGTTGTTTTCTCGGTCATATTTCACACTCCAAGTACATGGATATTTTATCAAACTATTCTAATCTTTACAAGTAGCTCACTTTTCCTCTTTTTATGAGGATTTCTCATATTGCCAATCAAAGTATTTGATATCTTCTTTGGAAGAGAAAATGGTACGCGATAATACTCTAGCTTTTTGGTTATCTGGTTGTCTATTTTCATTTCCGTTTAATTCTTTCCATTTATAATATAAATTCTTCCATTCATTATCGTAAAAACAATATTCGATAATTTTTAATAGTGTGTAAATATTATTTTCTAAAATAACAGGATTTAAAGAACCGTTTGGACTTCTTAGTTCTACTGTATTTCTAGTTAAAATTTTAAGCATACTTGCATGAGAAAAGTTAAGTAAGCGTGTACGATCTAATGCATTCATTTCTTTCACAAAAGCTGTTTCATCGTTTATTTCAAACAATTGATTACGATAATCTAAAGAATTTAAAAAACGTGTAATATTTCTTGCGTAAACAAAAGCGTTTTTTCTAATTGCTTCTTGTTCTCCAGCAAAGAAGCGATTTAACTCTGGTTCAAAATAAGACATTATTAAAATAAATTTTTTTAAAGCATTTAAATTATTATGAAAAATTTGAAAATCAACGTGAATATGAGCGGCACAATATTCATTAATATAACCACCATATTTTTTTAAAAACTCACATACAGTATATAATTCATTTAAAAGTTGAGGATTTAGAAGACTAATTGGAGAAATAACTTCTGCTCCTTTTTTATTTTGCATAATACTACTATCATAAGTAAATATCCATTTAGAGTAATCAGAACCTTTATGAGATTCATGCTTTGTATCAATTTTATAAGGAAATGGGAAATTCTTAAAATCTCTTTTTAAATATCTTTTTAGTATTTCAAAACCAGCAACTTCTATTTCAGTTCCTAAAAATATTTTTTTATTTATATTTAAATCACGTCGATAATTTAAATCGTACATAAAAAAACCCCTTTTTTAGGCGTTATAATATCAAATTTTGTCTGAATCGTCAATTTTGGTAATAGAAATAGTTAGTCCAAGGGGCTCTAGTATTTTTAATAAGGTATTTAATTGTGGAGAAATTGTACCATTTTCAATTTTCACAAGAGATGGTTGTTGCATATTTAATATGGCACATAATCCACGTTGACTAAAACCATGTTTAATCCTAGCTAATTTAATTTGTGATAGTATTTCTAATTCTTTTTCTTTTAGAGTAAAGTCTTTCATTTTATCACCAATTTCATTATAATACATCTTTCTATCTAAAGATTTAATTTTTTTTGCATTTTTGCTTCTCTTTTTTTATAATATACGTTTAAGAGGTAATACTATGGAGAAAATGCAAACGGATAACAATCTTTTTGATCTATTATATAAGATGTATTATCAATTTAATAATGATATAACGGTTTTAGAATTATGTGAATTTTTAAATCATTATCCTTTCATTTTTCATCAAATTGGTATTCGAGACAAAATAAATTTAAAGCTATTTTTAATTCAAATATTTGTGATAGAAAAACAAGATCTTTGGAATGCTTATACTAAGTTATCTAAAATGAGATCTTGCATTTTTCAAATTAATGAAAGTGAAAAGAAAAAGTATCAAGTTTTTTATATTTATTTATCTAATATAGTACAGGAACTACAACAATTTATTTTTTATAATGGATATCAAAAAACAAGAGAAGCGATTATATTTGGACTACAAAAGAAGACTAATTTACAACATGCCTTTTTTCTTGATACAACGCACTTGCCATTTGATAAATTATGTGGTTTTGATACTTATTTTAATCCAATTCTTTCTTTAGTGTTTGCTCAGGATGAAAATCAAAAAGATTTTTTGCTATATGATGCAATGTGTAAGGAGATTAGTGATACAAAAGATATTATTATAAAGAAGTGCCGACAAATTTGTAGTATTGAAAGTGACGTCATTCTTAAACAAATGAAAAGGATTATATGGAATATTTTAGAACAAGATTATCCGTTTGCTAATATATATTATGAGAGTTATTATATCATCATTTCTAAAATGCTACAAAATATCAAAAAAATGAAAGAAACTGGAAAAAAAAGAAATCGCACTATTTCTAGTTGCGATTATGATTATTATAGTACGCTATTAGATTAATCTAATATAGCTTTAATTCTTCTAACTCCTGCACTTGATGCTTCTTCTTTTTTTATCTTGAAATGTCCTAATTCGCTTGTTTTTGTTACATGTGGTCCTCCACATATTTCTTTTGATATATTCCCAATAAAATAAACATTAACAATATCAGGATATTTTTCAATAAACATAGCTTCAGCTCCTAATTCTAGGGCTTTTTGTTTGCTCATTTCTTCTTTTGTTACAGTTAGATCTTCTTTTATCCATTGATTTACTAAGTTTTCTACTTTTTCTTTTTCTTCTTCTGTTAGTTTGTGATCACAGTTAAAATCAAAACGCATACGATCTACTGTAATGTTACTTCCTTTTTGATGTGTATCAGGACCAATAACAATTTTTAATGCAGCGTTTAGTAAATGAGTTGCTGTATGATATTTGGTTTCTATTTCTCCATCTCCTGCTAAACCACCTTTAAATTTTCCTGCTGATGCAGTTCTAGATTTTTCTTGGTGATCTAGAAAATGCTTTTTAAATCCTTCTTCATCTACTTTCATTTTTCTTTCTGTTGCAAGTTCTATTGTAAGTTCAATTGGGAATCCATAAGTATCATAAAGATGAAAAGCATTTAAACCATCTATTTCATTCGTTTTGGTAACAATTTTTTCAAACTCTTTTAAGCCTTTTTCTAATGTTCGATTAAATTTATTTTTCTCATCTACTAAAATTTTTAAAACATTATTAGCATTTTCTTTTATTTCAAGGTAATAGTTTTGATATAAAGATATAATTTCTTTTGCAATCTCTTGTTCCCAATTACTATTTATATCAATTCCTAGTTGTTTTGCATAACGAATAGCACGACGAATTAATCTTCTTAAAATGTAGCCTTGATCTGTGTTACTTGGAACAATACCAGCTGGGTCTGCAGCAATAAAGACACTTGTTCTTATATGATCAGCAATAATTCGCATTGCTTTTTCATTTCCTTTGTAAGGAAGAGATGATATCTCTTCTATTTTTTTTATAACTGGAATCCATACTGATGAAGCATAATTATCCGTTACGCCTTCTACAACAGCAACAATTCTTTCATAACCCATTCCTGTATCTACGTTTTTCTTTGGAAGCATTTTGATAGTACCATCTGCTTCACGATTAAACTCCATAAAAACATTATTCCAAATTTCTACCCAACGATCGTCTTCTTTATCAAACTTTTCTGGAATTTCATCATCACTACGCCAATAAAATATTTCTGTATCAGATCCGCAAGGACCAGTTTCACCTGCTGCCCAAAAGTTATCCTCTACTCCTAAATATGCAATTCTTTCTTTTGGTATTCCATGCATATTCCAAAGATTAGCACTTTCTTCATCTCTTGGAATTTGATCATTTCCTTCAAATACAGTAACAGCTAATCGTTCCAATGGAATATTTAAAATACTCGTTAAAAACTCAAAACTAAAGGCAATACTTTCCTTTTTAAAATAGTCTCCTAAGCTCCAATTTCCTAACATTTCAAAGAAAGTATGATGTGTTTTATCCCCAACTTCTTCTAAATCAGTTAATCGAACACATTTTTGATAATCACAAAGTCTAGTTCCACTTGGATGTGTTTGACCCATTAAATAAGGAATTAATGGTTGCATGCCAGCTGTATTAAATAATACAGATGGATCATTTTCTGGAACAATTGGAGCACTAGGAATTTTCGTGTGTCCTTTACTTACAAAATAGTTTATATATAAATCTTTTAAATTTTTCATTTTTATTCCTCCATTTTTTATTTTATATCTTCTAGCATCTCGCTCATTTTTTTATTTAGTTCTTTTTTATTATCATTTACAATAATAAAATCAAAATCATCATATTGATCTAAGGCATGTTCTGTTTCATGCTCTTGTTCTTCTTTATTTAAATCATAATGACCATGTTCATTTATTACATAAAAGGAATATACTTCCAAATACTTCTTTTTTAATATTTCGATTTCTTGTGGAAACCGTACATCAGCAATTACAATATTATCAAAAAATTTTTCATAAACTTTGATATCTTCTAACATTCTATTTATAAGAAAATCTGGATCATTTAAATTTTTTCGGATAAAAGAACCCATATTTTGTAAAAATTTACGTGGTTTTGGTTCTGTGTTCCATTCCCAATCAGTCATTTCAGTAGCAAATAATTTAATATATTTACTATATTCTGTAATTACTGTTTTTTCATTTTTTTGATTATAGTAATCTTTAATGCTTTGTCCTACACTAAATTTTCCACTTCTGGCTTTTCCTGATATTAAAAATATACGCATTTCTCACTTCCTTTTCCAATAAAAAAGATACCACAAATTTTAAGGAGCAATTCTGCGGTACCATCCTTTATATTACTTAATTTTGATAACGGCATGGCCGGTTAATCTCTAAAGGTAGCAATAAAAGAATTTTCTTATAAGTTTTCACCAAACACTTACTCTCTAAAAAGAAATAGTTCTTTATTTTCCTTCTTCATCGATTAATATGTATTTTTTGTCTTCAAATAAATTATATTTTTCTACAAAAAATTTAAATACGACTTTCGCTAATGCAATACATGGAGTAGCTAAAATCATTCCTAATATACCAAAGAAATGTTCAAAAATCAATAACCCTAAAATAATGGTTACTGGATGAAGTTTCATCGTTTTACTCATTACTACAGGTTGCAGAATAAAATTTTCTACTAATTGGACAATTACTGCTACAATGATTGCCATTATTCCAATTAAATTACTTTGACTAAAACCAATAATTACAGCTGCAGCTCCACCAATATATGGACCAACATAAGGAATTAAATCCGTAAGTCCACAGAAGAAACCAAATAATAAAGGAGCCTGAAGACCTATTGCAGCAAAACCAATTGAATCACAAGCAAAAACCATTGTTGCAACCAAAAGAGTTCCATTTACGCATTTTCTTACTTCTGTACTAATATTTGTAATTAAAAGTGATAATTCAAAACGATTTTTCTTAGGGAATAAATGTAACAAATGAGTATTGATTGAATCAAAATCAAAAAGCATATATAATCCAATAATTAATCCAAATCCAATGGTTAACAGACTTGAAAAGAAATTACCTACAAAATTGATCACAGAAGCGGGCAAGTTGGTTGTAAAATCTACAAAGAAACTATTCATGGTTTCCATTAAATTTTGTTTTACATTACTTAAATCTATTCCTTTACCTGTGCTGATATTATCAAGTAAGGTAGTAATGTAATCCTCTACACTTTGAAATATCTCTGGTAAATTATTTAATAGTTCATTTAATTGAGTATAAATTGTTGGTATTAAAATACGAATAAAAACAATTAGGAATACAATTAATATTGTATAAAGAAGTAAAGAACTTATTATTCTTGGTATTCCTTTTTGCTCCATTTTTTTTACTAAAGGATTTAGAATCCATGCTATTATAAATCCAATAAACAAAGGCGATAAAACTTTTAGTACGCTTAGAACAAAAGAAATAATCCCCCATTCTCTAGCTATAATCGTTATGATCAAAATAATTGCTATCATCATTACTACATAAAATAAGTGTAGTATTTTTTTGGATAAGCTTACAACCTCATTTACTTCATTTATATCTAATTTTTCTTTTGGTTTGCGGAAATTCATTGTACATCCTCCTTATTTTTATTATACCATTATTAAGAGAAAAAATTGCAAATTTTAAATAAAAAAACAGAATTATTACATTCCGTTTCCATTATTTCTTGGATAATTTTCAATATCACTTTCTAAACTTGAAAATACAATGTTTGAGTGATTTGTTTCTCCTTGATTCGAATTTAATTTTGGTAGGTCAATAGTCTTTGGTAATTCAATCTTTGGTTTTGCTGGTGTAGTTTCAGTTACTACTGGTGTAACCTCTTCTGTAATTGGTTTCATTTGTTCTATTGGTTCTTCATTCTTTTTATTTACAAACACAGAGCTAAATTGAGTTGGACTAGGCATTTTTGGTTTTTCAGTTGGTTCAAACTGTACAATTCTTTCTGGTTCTTCTTCAATTACAGGTTTCATTTCACTTTGATCAACCATGTTTAATGGATTTAGTTCTTTATCTTCTTTTATAATTGGTTCTACAAAAGAAAGTGGCTCATCTTCTATAATTGGAGATTTTTCTATATTAATTTTTTCTTCTTGTTCTGTAATGCTTTCTAATTCTTTAGAAATAGAATCTGCCAAAGCATCAAAATCAAAATTCATTTTTGGAGGCTCATAATTTTCTTCAACTGGTTGTGTAAATTCTGGAGTTGGAACCTCACTCATTAGATTATCTTCTACTTCTACTAGATTATCTAAAGAAGGTACTTCATTCATTACAGTATTATTTATTAAAGGAGAATCTTGATGTATTTCTGTTTCCTCTGTAGATGTTGGCCTTTCAAAAATCTTTGGATCAATATTTAACTGAACTGTTGGTTGTTCATCTCTAAAGGCATTTTGTGCCAGTGTATTATTTACTTCTAAGCTTTTTGTTTCTGCTAGTTTTCTCTCTTTTTGGTCCTTTTTTCCAAAAAATAGGACAATTAAAAACGCTAGCACTAAAATGGATATTACTATGAATAAGATAATTCCAAAATTATCATTACTATATAGAGTATTTAGAAAATCCATTTTACTCACCACCTTTTTTATTCTATTGATAGAATATCATAAAATTCTTGTGAAAGTCAATAGGAGTACTTCTAACTTTCATTTCTTTTCTAGGAATCATATTTTTTCCAAAAAAAACATCTAATATTTTCTTATTACATGTTTTTTGTCATTTGATTCATTACTTGTCTAACTTGTTTTTGACTTGGCTTTCTTCCCATACTCGTCATCATTGCTTCAATCATTTTTTCATTGATTGGCGGATTTTTTTTCATATATTTTTTCGTAACAGTTCGTGCTATTAGAAAACCAATTACTGCACCTATGACAAGCCCTAATAAAACTAATAAAATGTCTCCTATCATAAAGCCTCCTTAGTTCTTTTATTGTACTAAAACTTTTTTATAAACTCAAGTTATAATGCTATTTTTTCAAGCCAAAAGTAGTCTTTGTTTTCAAAATCACAAAAAAATAAATTATTTTCTTTTTCTAATTCTTTTAAAAATGTAGGTCTTGGAACAGAACTTTCTAATTCTAAATATGTTTTATTTACAATTAATTTTGTTTGCTCACTACGATATACATCACAAATTTGATGAACATTACGGTATTTTGTATAAAAATAATTTTCTTTATACTTTTTAAAAAGAGCCACATCAATTTGCTTTGGATTTAGTTTTTCAATAATTCTTTCAAATAAATCTATTCCTAATTCTAAATCATTTTTATCTACATAATAAATTTGTTCCAGAGTACGGTATAAATGATGTGGATTTTTTTTAGTTAAAATGGCAAATTCTTCTTTTATTTTAAAAATAAAAAATTGTCTCATAAACTTCACCCACTGTTACTTTAACAGATGAAGAAAGAAAAAAATGTCGAAAAAAAAGAGATGACTCTCTTTTATTTTAATAAAGTTTCTACTTTTAATTTTAAACTTTGATAGTCAAAGCCCATCTTTTTGGCTACTTCATTTGGATGAGCACTGTACCCAAATTCATTAATACCAATTACATAATCCTTATTTGTAGCAAATTGAGTCCAAATAAGAGGATTTTCTGCTGAAATTACAATACGTTTTACTATAGAAGGAAGAATTTCATTTTGGTATTCTTTTCCTTCACTTAAGAATAGTTCCATAGATACTACAGAAACGACACGAATATCTAATCCTATTTGTTCAAAATCATAAGACATTTGTAAGGCATATAGTAGTTCACTACCAGAGCTAATTATTATTCCATCTAATTTTGACTTTTCCTTTTTTATAATATAAGCTCCTCTTTCTACTAATTTCGCATTACTACCTGGTAATTTTGGTGTATCATTTTTGGTAATAATTAAAGCAGATGGTAAATTCTTTTTTAAAATACATTCCCATGATCCCATAACTTCCATTATGTCTCCTGGACGGTAACAGATTAAATTAGGTGTAGTATGAAGCATTGCAAGTTGTTCTACTGGTTGCATAATTGGTCCATCTTCACCAATGTGTATTGAGTCATGAGTAAAAATATAAGTTATAGGTAAATTCATAAAAGCCGATAATCTTAATGATGGTTTTAAATAATCTGCGTATACTAATTTACAACTTCCATAAACTTTCAAACCCACTAAAGACATACCATTTAATATACCTGCCATCGCTCTTTCTCTAGATCCGAAACGTATATTTCGACCTAACTTATTTTTATAACTTTGTTCTCCTGTATTATTTAAATAGGTTTGACATGAAGAAGAGGACTCAGCACTACCACCTAAAAATAAATTCGTTTTTCCCCCAATAATATTAAGTATTTTTAAATTTGTTTCTCTTAAAGATTCACGATAGTTATCATTTATTTTATAGTTATCACTATTAAAATCTATATATAATTGTTTTCTTTCTAATGTTTGTATTAATTCCATTAAACGTGGATTTTGATTACTCTCTAATCTTTTATATAATTCTAGCCACTTACGATATTTCTTTTCTGTTCGGTCATTTATGCTTTTTTGAAAAAATATAATACTATCTTTCGAAATTTCAAATGGTGGTAAAAATAAATTCCATTTTTTTCTTAAATTAGCAACATCATCGGTTGTTAAAGGTTTATTGTATACAATATTTTTATTTTCATTAAATGACTCTTTTCCCAACACTGTTTTAAAAATAAGTAAAGATGGTTTTCCACTTCTTTTGGCAGAAGATATAGCTTTATCAATATCACGGACATTAGAGCCATCTTTTAAATAATCTACATAAAAACCTAGGGCTTGATATTTTCTAATTACATCTTCTTGAAATATCTCGTTAGTTGGTCCATCTTCTGTAATTTGTGTAGAGTTATATAAAATTATTAAATTATCTAATTGTTGTGATCCTGCAAATGATAACGCTTCATTTGTAATGCCTTCCATAAAATCTGAGTCACTACATAAACAATAAACATAGTAATCTATTAGACGTAAACGATCGTCTTCGCTTTCTAAGACAGATTTAGTGTATCTCCTTGCAAGACTTAAACCTACAGCACAAGAAATTCCTTCTCCACGTAATCCAGTAGTTGCATCAATTCCTGGAGTAAGGCCAAATTCTGGATGAGCTGGTGTAATACTGTCAATAGAACGATACTTCATTAAGTCTTCTTTTTTTATTTGATATCCAGCCATGTGTAGTACTGCATAAATCAAACTAGAAGCTTCTGCACATGAAACAACAACACGATCATGATTTATCCAATTAGGATCATTTGGTCTTATATGAAGGTGTCTATGGTATAGCGCATACACAATGGGAGCCATGCTAAGAGCAATTCCAGGTGACCCACTTCCTGCTCTAGTAATCATATCTATGCTTAATATTTTTAGTTCATTTAATGCACGAATATCATCCTGATTCATAATACACCTTCTTATTCTTTTATAAGTATATCAAATTTTCAAAAATACTCCAATAACTTATGCGTAATGTTGTGTCAGCATTTGATGATTTTCGTCTAAAAAGGCATCAAATATATTAATTTCTAATTTATAGCAAAGTGATAAGAGGACGGAAAAAATATTGGTTACATCTATTTTTTGAGAAATTTTATCTTCTTCAAACATATCTTTTGCTAAATCTATTACTTTTTCAAATAATGAAAAAATTTCATCATCTAATAAACTATCATGATATTTTTCTTTCATAATATCTTCTACATATTTTTGAATAATCACTAAACTTCCTTTTGTTTTAATTTTCTTTAATAATTCTTTCTTGCACATATTATCATCCCTTTCTAATTTTGAAATGCAATTTCACTTTCTAAATAATTGATGGTAGTTTTATTTTGATTATTTAAATAACGACACCGTTCATTTAACATTAATACTCCTAAAATTATTATTCCGTAGAATAAAATTAATCCGCCATATTTTTTCATTAATTCATTCATTTTTACTCCCTCTTTCCAAATTCATTTTATAACATACATGTGTTCGCGTCAATATATTTTTGAACAAATGTTTGACACTGTTTACAAACTATGTTAAGATGTTAATGGGTGATTATATATGATTATAAATTCTGAAAAAACGCTTACCAAAAAGCAATCAGAAGTTTTAGATTATATCAAAAAATACACTGCTGAACACGGATACCCTCCAGCTATTCGAGAAATTGGTGCTGGGCTTGGTTTATCTAGTCCTGCTACAGTTCATACACATGTAAAAAAATTGGAAGAAGCTGGTGTTATTAAAACATCAAGTAATAAATTTCGTACCATTGAAATTTTAGTTGAGAATGAATATGAAAATAATGAGGACGATGTTATTAAAGTTCCACTACTTGGAAAAGTAACTGCAGGCAATCCAATTGAAGCAATTGAACGTCCTAACGAATTTTTTGATTTACCAGCCACTTTAATTCCTTCAAAAGAAATTGTTTTCACTTTAGAAGTTAGTGGTGAATCTATGATTAATGCTGGTATATTTGATGGAGATTATGTTATTGTACAAAAGCAAAATACAGCAAGAAATGGCGATATTGTTGTGGCTATGACCGAGGAAAACGAAGTTACTTTAAAAACATTTTATAAAGAAGATGGTCATATACGTCTTCAACCAGAAAATGATACTATGGCTCCTTTTATTTTTGAAAATGTTACCATATTAGGTAAAGCAATTGGTCTTTATCGAAAATTATAAGCAAAAAAAAATTAGTAAGCAAAATTACTAATTTTTTTTATCGAAAGAAAATGACATAACTTAAAAATAATAAGTAAATCGATAAAACAATACCTCCATTTAAACGGTCAGTTTTATTTGTTTTTCCATTTATTCCAAAGGTCATCATTGCTAAATAACCACCAATTAAACCACCTATGTGAGCAGCATTATCTACTCCTGTCATCATAAATCCTAAAATTAAATTGAATATAATTAAAGGTATGATCTGATTTTTTAAGACACTTCCTAAATATAAACGATAATGGTATCCAAAATATAATAATGCACCAAGGAGCCCAAATATAGCACCTGAAGCTCCTACACTTACATTAGTACTAAATACACAAGACATTAAATTTCCACTAATGGTACTAATGATATATATTCCTATAAACTTTCCTTTTCCAATATAATTTTCTACTTGTGTTCCAATTACAAATAAGGCATACATATTAAAAAGTAAATGAACAATACCTCCATGTAAGAACGCACTTGTTACAAGTCTTAAAATATTAATTCCCCCACTTTTTATAAGAGGTGCATAATTTGCTCCATATTTTAAAAGTGATAAAGCATCAAATTTTCCATTACTTCCTATAAATGTAATAAAAAATACTGTAATACATATTGCGATAATAATATTTGTAATAATGATTTTTTTTGGTTTAAATGTACTTTCGTATACTTTGTTTTCTTTTTCTGTTTTCTCATTAATATCTTTTGTAACATTTAAGATAAGATCCATTCCTGATGATTCATCTAATAACTTTAAATCAATATCTGGAAATGATTCTCCTTTTAATTTCTTTTTGGCATCTTTCACATTCTTAATTATAACTGAATTAATATGCTTTTCTTCTTTAATTTGTATGTTATCATTTACATCCAATAAAATATTTAATGTATTCATTGAAAATGAAACGGTTTTTCTCTTTATTTGACGCATTACATTGTTTATTTTAAAAACATCAAACTTATATTGTTCTTCATTATGAATATAATTTGCGTTAATTCGGACTATTTTATAAGGACCATCCTGATTTTCTAACCAAATTTCATCTTTAACACCGTTTACAACAATTGGTGTATAATTTTTTTCTGTTACAAAATAATGGACTAAACGCATAATGATTTCATCTTTTTTATTCATTACAATTGTACTCACGAAAGTCCCTCCTGTCAGTATTATTATTTTAATACATTTCATAAAATTAGTAAAGAGGAGCACTTAGTGCCATCCTTTTTTTCATTAAAAGAAAAAAGAAATATTACTTTCTTTTATCACTTAAATTATTTTATTCTTGTAATCCTGTATCTTTTTCTTCTAAAGAATCCAAAAAGTCTTGAAAATATTTTGGTAAGTCAGAGGTAAAATGCATTTTTTCTTTAGTAATTGGATGAAGAAAGTCCAAATCTTTAGAATGAAGAAACTGACCAAATTCAGTACACTTTTTGTTTGTATACACAGGATCATTATAAACTGGGTAACCAATATATTTCATGTGAACTCTAATTTGGTGTGTTCTACCTGTTTCTAATTTTAATTCTACTAATGTATAATCAACAAATCTTTTTAAAACCGTTAAATGTGTTACAGCATGTTTTGAGTTATTTGCTGTTACAGTCATTCTTTTTCTATTTTCTGTATCTCTTCCGATTGGTGCATCAATTAATGCTTTACGATTTGGAAATTCTCCACTAATTAAAGCAATGTATTTTCGAACTACTTTTTTTTCTTTAAAATCTTGCGCTAATATTTGATGAGCTTGATTCGTTTTCGCAATCAACAGTAACCCACTGGTATCTTTATCAATTCGGTGAACAATACCTGGTCTTTCTGTTCCATTCATATCACTTAAATTTTCAGTATAATATAAAAGACCGTTTGCAAGTGTATTATTTAAATTTCCACTTCCTGGATGAACTACTAGTCCACTTGGCTTATCAACAACAATAATATCATTATCTTCATAAACAATATTTAAGTCCATTTTAACAGGTACTACTTTTGTTTCTGTTACAAGCTCTTTTACTATTTCAATTACGTCTTGTTCTTTTACTTGGTAACTAGCTTTTTCATGTTTTTTATTTACTAAAATACAGTCTTGATCTAGCATTTTTTCTATCCTACTTCTTGAGTAGTCTGTTACACTTGCTAAGTATTTATCTAAACGTATTCCATTATTTTCTACAATCCATGTTTTCATGATGATCTTCCCCCTTTAATATTGCAATCATTAATAAAATAATTCCTATAACTACTCCAATATCAGCTATATTAAAAATCGGATAATCGTATCCAAAAATTTTAAAATCTAAAAAGTCTCTTACATATCCAAATAACCAACGATCCATTAAATTTCCAATCATTCCACCTACTACTAATCCAAAGGCAAGGTTGTTTCTTTTATTAGAAACAAATTGATACATAAAATGATAAATTACTGCAAGAGCTATTAGCGTAATTCCTATAATTAAAGGAATTTTATTATCTAACATGCTCCAAGCAATTCCATAATTATTCATATAATGAATGGAAAAAAAATCTTTAAATATTATTAGTTCTTGATTTAATGTTAAAAATATTTCTACACAAACTTTAGATAACTGATCAAGAAAAAGCGTAATAGCTGCAATAATTAGAATTTTTCGATTCATAAGAAAACCTCTTGTTCATTATATCATATTTCTACTAAGATAACATCTTCTCCAATTTTATTTATTTGTTTAAATGTAACTGTTGTCTCTTCTGTACTAGTAAAGAAACGAAAAAAACGTTTTGGCTCTATTACTAGATATTCTATATTTCCAAGGCCATCAATTTCTACATCGATAATTCTTCCTAATCTTCTACCATCTTTTAGGCTTACAACATCTTTTCTTTGTAAATCTGCAAGTCGCATATAACCACCTCTATAAACTATATGTATAGAGGTTTTATTTGATTAGCCTACGAATATTATTCATTGCACTTTTTTCAATTCTAGAAACTTGTGCTTGACTAATTCCTAAGCGATCTGCAATTTCCATTTGTGTTTTTCCAACAAGAAATCGTTCCATTAAAATATTTCTTTCACGTTCTTTTAATTTTTGGATTGCTCGATTCATTGAAATAATCATATCACGATCTTTATTTTTTTCTTTTTTATCTGCTAATTGATCAAGTAAATATATTGTATCTCCTCCATCGTTATAAATAGGTTCAAAAATACTCATTGGTTCTTTTAACGAATCAAGTGCATAGGAAATTTTATATTCTTCAATATCTAATATTTTGGCTATTTCTGCATTCGTTGGTTCAAGTCCTTTTTCACTTATATAATCCTCTTTGCATTTTAATATTTGATAGGCAAGATCTTTAATACTTCTACTAACTCTTACACTTGTATTATCTCTAATGTATCTTTTTATTTCACCTAAAATTAATGGACAAGCATAAGTACTTAATTTTAAATTATAAGATAAATCAAAATTATCAATTGCTTTAATTAGTCCTATTACACCTACTTGAAATAAATCATCTAAATTATATTTTGAATTATTAAATCGTTTTAAAATACTTAATACTAATTTTAGATTTCCATTTACTAATTGTTCTTTTGCATTTAAATCTCCATTTTGGTATTTTTTAAATAATTCTAATGTTTCACTACTTTTTAAGACTTTAATATTATTTGTATTTAATCCTGTTATATCTACTTTATATCGTGCCACTAGTTAATCTCCTTTCAACTATCTGTTGGTTGAAAAAAGATTAATTTATTCAAAAAATTATTAATCTGATATAAAAAGTAGCTTTATTCGACTACATTTTCTTATTTTTGCTATTTTTTTATGATAAAAATAAATAACCACGTCTAAAAGGCGTGGTATTCACACAGCCTATAAGGCTGAAATATTAGCCAGTCCACAAATGGAGACTGGCTTTTACTTCGTTCAAGCCCTATGCTATGACTACTTCAATAAACCTTTAAAAGGGTTTATATATTCTTTCTTCGTTATTTTATCTTGCATCATATCTTCATTTTCTTGTTCTTTTATATATTTCTTTATTGTTGCTTCATTTAACCCAACTGTGCTTACATAATATCCGGTAGCCCAGAAATTTCTACTTCCAAACTTATATTTTAAATTGGTATGATTTTCAAAAATCATTAAAGAACTTTTACCTTTTAGATATCCCATAAAATATGACACACTCATTTTTGGTGGTATTTCTAACAATAGATGTACATGATCTGGCATCATGTGTCCTTCTATTATTTCTACACCTTTCCACTTACATAAATCTTTTATGTATTTTTGAATATCTTCTCTTAATTTATTATAAATTGCTTTTCTTCTAAATTTTGGAATGAAAACAATATGATACTTGCACATATATTTTGTATGTGCTAAACTTTTAGCCATGACATCTCTCCTTTCATGCTTAATATGGGCTTGAACAGCGACATATTATAGCATGCGAGATGTCATATTTGCTCTAAGCATTTTAATACCACTCGAATATCGAGTGGTTTTTTGATTATCTGCTACCGCAGATAACATCCTTAAAGGTTAAATAAATAACCACGTCTAAAAGGCGTGGTATTCACACAGCCTATAAGGCTGAAA
>CAJUNF010000006.1 GCA_910587775.1 uncultured Bacilli bacterium
AGTCAGCTAAAAAAAATATAAAAAAAGCAGGATTCCAAAAAAAGATCACATGTATATTAAGTGATGGACTAGAAAAAATTGATACAACAGATTATGATACTATAGTAATTGCTGGTATGGGAACAAGCACTATGATTCATATATTAGATCTTACAGAAAAACTAAATTCAATTCAAAAAATAATACTTCAATCAAACAATGAATTAGATGTATTACGTAAATTTATGAATGAAATAGACTATGCCTTAGAAAAAGAAAAAGTAGTATTTGAAAAAGGCCATTACTATACAATTATGAAATGGATCAAAAAGAAACAGAAATTATCTAAAAAAGAGCTTTGTTTAGGATTATTCCAAAAAGAAAATTTAAAATACTATCAGTTTTTATTAGAAAAAGACTGTCAAATTCAAAAAAACATTCCTTTTTTTAAATGGAAAAAAAGAACAAAGATAAACTGGCGAATCAAAACATTAAAGAAATATATTAAAAAATCTTCTTAAACAAAAAAAACAGGAGAATTTTGAGTTACAATAGGTAAGGAAGAACTTGCCTTTTTTGTTTGTAATCTTTTTTCATTTGTAGTAGACTTTGTAGAAGTTTTCTGAGTATTTTTAGATGTAGATTTCGAATCATTTCCAAATTCTTTTAATAACTGAAATGCACTCTTAGCATTCTGAATCATTGGTTTTGCTTGCTGATAAATTGGGATAACCTGATTGGCAATAGATAATGTTTTATTAAGTCCAGATAAAACTTTAGTGAAAGTAAGTCCTTTTGCAGCTGTTTCGGCACCAAACATATAATCACTTCCTAATATAGTGTATGAAAAAAAGTAAAAAATGAAACTTATTTAAGGTAAAAAACGACAAAAACTTAGAGAATTACCAGATATAATTAAATTAATTTTACTAAAAAGTTATTATAAATAAGAAAAATCATCTAGTAAGAAAAACAACATTGTGGTATAATCAAAACAATAAAAGAAAATAAGGAGGGACAATATGAATCCAGGAATAGTTCCAAATGAAACACCAAATGCTGGAAGCAAAAATCCCTTTAAAATGCCATCTTTAGGACTATTTATAACATTTAAAACGATTGCTGAATATTTTATACTTATTCTACAATTAGCATTTCGAGGTTTTAAATTTTGTACTATAGATTTACTTCGAAATCTTTACAATGCAGTAAGTGGTGGAGTAGATCATGCCTATCAAACTACTAAAAATATAGTAGAAACTGGAAAAGACACAGGAATTCCTGAAGCAAAAAAAGAAAAAAAAAATAGTATTTTAAATGCTGATTTAGGAGACTTGTTTAAAAATTCTTCTTATATGAAGAAAAAAATTGAAAAACTAGAAAAACAAAAAGTTGTTTTAGCAGAAGAATTAAAAGGAGAAGGAGCAATACGCTCCAAAAAAACCAAAGTATATAAATTTACTGCGAAGCATCCAAGTGGAAAGTTAGAAGTAGGAACAATTAATGGCTATAGTAAATTGGATGTTAACACGTTTTTAATACAAGAAGGTTATGATGTATACAAAATAGAATCTAATGAATGGACCGAATTTTTATATGGTCAAACATCATTATTTGCAGTCAAAATGAAAACGAAAGACCTTTTATTTTGGTTAACTCAACGCTCAACTTATATAAAAAGTGGAATCACTTTAACAGAATCCATAAAAATTTTAAATAATCAAATGGGAAAAAATAAATATTATAAAAGAGCTTTCCAATCAATTATTTATGAACTTACTATGGGAGAATCTTTTTCAAGCGCTTTAGAAAAACAAGGAACTATGTTTCCACCACTATTAATAAATATGATAAAAGCAGCAGAAGCAACTGGAGAATTAGAAGAAACATTAACAGATATGGCAAATTATTATGATGAAATAGACAAAACTCATAAGCAAATGATTAGTGCAATTACTTATCCAAGTGTAATATTAGTTTTTTCTATCGCGGTAATAACATTTATTATGGTGTGGGTAATTCCTCAATTTGTAGAAATCTATGAAGATTCAGATGTTACAATAGAAGGAATAACAAAATTTATTATTAATGCCAGTCAATTTTTACAAAAAAATATTATGAGTATGATAATATTTATCATATTACTAATTGTTGTCTTGATTTTTTCTTATCAAAAAGTAAAAGCCTTTCGAAAAAGTATGCAAGAATTTGCAATGCATATCCCTGTTTTTGGTAAAGTAATGATTTATAATGAAATGGCTGTATTTGCTAAAACATTCTCCTCTTTATTAAGAAACAATGTTTATATTACAGAAAGTATCGATATTTTAAGTCGAATTACTAATAATGAAATTTATAAAGAAATTATGTATAATACAATTAATAACATAGTTAAAGGAGAAAAAATAAGCGAAGCTTTTAAAAATCAGTGGGCAGTTCCAGAAGTAGCTTATTATATGATTGTGACAGGGGAATCAACAGGACAATTGGCAGAAATGATGAGCAAAGTAAGTAGCTATTATCAAGAAATGCATCGTAGTACAATTAACAGTTTAAAAGCTTTTATAGAACCAGTATTAATTACATTCTTAGCATTAATAGTAGGAGTCATCATTTTAGCAGTAATTGTACCAATGTTTAACTTAATGAATCAAATTCAGTAAAGGGGAGTTTTATATGAATTTTATAACTTCTTGTTATATTTTTATCATAGGAACCGTCTTAGGTTCCTTTTATGGTGTAGTTGGATCTAGATTACCCAAAAAAGAATCTTTATTACATCCTGGATCTCATTGTGAATTTTGTAATCACTCATTAAAATGGTATGAATTAATTCCTATTTTTTCTTATTTATTTCAATTAGGAAAGTGTCGTAAATGCCATAAATCTTTACCACTTATTTATTTAACTACAGAATTATTTTGTGGAATATTATTTGTATTATCATATCTTCAATTTGGCTTTTCACCTAGTTTTTTTATATCTTGCATTCTCTCGAGCCTAGTAGTTATCATCTTTGTAAGTGACATGTTATATATGATTATTTTAGATTCACCATTAATCATATCATCAGGTATGATTATAATCACTTTATTAATTACCAAAGGAATTTCTCAAGCAAGTATTGCTATCATGAGTGGAATAGGTAGTTTTTTAACAATATTACTTATTGGAAAACTAGGAAATATTTTATTTAAAAAAGAATCACTTGGTGGGGGAGACATTAAATTATCATTTGTAATCGGTCTTTCTCTTGGATATAAAATGGCTATGTTCTCTTTTGTATTTGCAACATTTCTAGCTCTTCCATATGCTATCGTTTGTTTATTTTTAAAAGAAGGACATGAAGTTCCTTTTGGTCCCTTTTTAGTTTCAGCAATGTGGATTGTCTTTTTCTTTTTTGAAAAATTTGTATTAATTTGGAATTATTTCTTTTACATTTAAAAAATGATAAAATAAAGTAGGTGATAATATGAAAGAACTAAAAAATATTTATCTAAAGCAAAAAGAAATTATTAATTATATAATTGTTGGAGTATTAACAACTATAGTTAGTTTAATAATTTATTATGGACTTGTATTGACTATATTGAATCCAGAAAACGCTTTAGAACTTCAAATAGCTAATATTATTTCTTGGATAATTTCTGTAATATTTGCATATATTACAAATAGAAAATTTGTCTTTGAAAGTAAAAGTAAAAATATTAAAAGTGAATTCTTAAGTTTTGTCGGATCTCGTATTTTAACGCTTCTTTTTGATATGGGAATTATGTTTGTAGGAGTAAGCCTTTTATCGTTTAGTGACAAAAAAATGAAATTAATTTCTCAGGTCATCGTAATTGTTTCAAATTATGTGCTAAGTAAATTATTTGTTTTTAAAAAAAAGAAAAATGAATCAGCAATTTGATTCATTTTTTAGATTTCTAAAGTATCCATATCACTATTTTGATTAATCTCTGGTTTCACTAAAACTTCTGTTTCATTTATCGATTCTATTGTTTCATCAACCGAAGGTTTTTGTTTTCCTATGATAGCATCTTTAATTTCACTATCACTTTCTCCTAAATCGTCATCTACATCAATAACTCTTAAAACTTCTTCAAAACTTGTAAGGCCTTCCATAACTTTTAAAAGTCCATCTTGTAAAATAGAAATCATTTCTGGATCATCATAAATAAGATGTCGTAAATCTTCCTTTTTCATATTATTTACAATGGCATCACGTAAATTTTGATTAATAGAAAGTACTTCATGAAGAGCAACACGCCCTTTATATCCACCATAACATTCATTACATCCAGTAGGAGTATATATATCTGTAATATCCATATGTAAAGCACTTTTAAAAACTGCTTGTTCATATAACGTTGCTTTTCTAGAACTACGACATTTTGGACAAAGTTTTTTACATAAACGTTGAGAAACAATTCCTTCTAAAGCACTTCCAAGTAAATAACGTTCTACATCCATATCAACCAAACGTTCAATCGTATTTAAAGAATTATTTGTATGGATGGTTGATAATACTAAATGTCCAGTTATAGAAGCACGTACTGCAATTCGTGCAGTTTCATTATCACGGATTTCTCCAATCATTATAACATCAGGGTCTTGACGCAAAATACTTCGAAGAGCATTTGCAAAAGTTAAACCAATTTCACTCATGGTCTGTACTTGATTTACACCACTAAGTTTCATTTCTACGGGATCTTCTACAGTAATAACATTTCTACTAGTTGTATTAAGTTTTTGAAGCATAGTATAAACTGTTGTAGATTTACCAGTTCCAGTCGCACCAGTAACTAAAATAATACCATTTGGCTTTGTGACAAATTTTTGAATCTTTACATAATTTCCTTGAGAAAAACCTAATGTTTCAAGACCACCTAAACTCATGGAATAATCTAAGATACGTATAACAACTTTTTCTCCATACACAGTTGGAAGAGTAGACACACGAAGATCCAAATTTAAACGATCAATCGTACTTCTTATCGCACCATCTTGTGGAAGTCTAGATTCTGTTATATTCATTCCAGCAATAATTTTAATTCGTGTAATTAAATTCTTTTTAACAGCTTCTGGAACATTAGCATAACAAATTAACTCGCCATCTACTCGAATTCGAACAATTAAATTAGTAGGAGTTTGATCAAAGTGAATATCACTTGCTTTTCTTCTTGCTGCATCGAGAATCATATCATTTACAATTTCAACAATTGGCATATTATCATAATCATATTGCTTTAACACTGTATCACCTTTTCTTAAACCCCATATTCTATAAACAATTATACAAGAAAAACAAAAAAAGGACAAGGATAAGAAGAAAAGTTATCATACAAATAATGACAAATTGTTACCACTAAAAATGATATATCTATTGTGGTGATTATAATGAAAAAAACAATAATAACAATTCTTTTTGCCTTTTTACTAGGGTGCATTCTTTCTTGTCTAACCATTTATGAATTGAAAGACAAACTAAACTTTATAGTAGATGATGAAACAGTGACAGCATTTCAAGTAGGAGTTTATAAATCTTTAGAAAATGCTCAAAAAACAGCATCCAATCATCCAAATGCCATTACAGTAAAAGATGGCGATTACTATAGAGTCTATATTGGAATTGCCAAAGGACAAGAATGGGAAAAAACATTAGAATCCTATTACCAAAATAAAAATGTAAATGTATATCCCAAAGAAATAAAAGTTACCTCTTCTTTTATGAAAGAGATAAGTAAATATGAAAGTTTTATGACTCAAACAGATGAAGGCGTTTTAGAAGAAGTAAATAGTAAAATTTTAAAACAATTAGAAGGAGAAATTTTATGACATATAAAATGAAAGATCTCCCACTACAAGAACGTCCTAGAGAAAAGTTTAAAACAAGTGGTTTTCAAAAACTAAGTGATATTGATTTAATTTCGCTATTAATAAGAACTGGATCAAAAGATCAATCAGTAAAGGATTTAGCTACAACAATTTTATTAGAAATAGGAAGTTTAAATGAATTATCAAATACATCCTTAGAACGATTATCTAAAATAAAAGGTGTCGGAGAAGTAAAAGCAATCACTCTTCTTGTAGCAATGGAATTAGGAAAAAGAGCACTAAAAAAGACAGAAAGAAATTCCTTACGTATCTCAAATGCTCAAGACTTATATGAATACTTTTATCAAGAATTAATGCCTTTAACCCAAGAACATTTTGTAGCAGTATTTCTAAATAGCAAAAACGAAATTATAAAATCAGAAACAATTTTTATTGGAAGTGCCAATAAAAGTATCGTTCATCCAAGAGATATTTATAAAGAAGCTATTAAATATTCAGCAGTTAAACTAATGTGTCTTCACAACCATCCAAGTGGAGATCCTACTCCAAGTATTGAAGATACTGCTTTTACAAGTCGTTTAGTAGAAGCGGGCAATCTCTTACAAATTCCACTATTAGATCATATTATAATTGGATATAATTCTTACTATAGTTTTTATGATCATGTTATGAAATAATAAAATTCTGCCAAACTAAAAATGGTGATATCATGAAGAAAATGATAAATAGCGGAATTCTTTTTTTATTTCTTATCGCATTTTTATTAATGGATAACTTTGCCAAATTAAAAATAGAAGAAGAGAAAGAAAGTACAAACATATATTATGAGTGTAAATCACTAGAAGAAGAATTCGAAGCTTTATCCTCTTTAAAAGAAATAAATGTTCCAAATGTCACAATAAATTATTCAAAAGTTATATTACGAGAACCCTTTAATTTTTTTAACCAAATGACGATTTTAAAAGGAGAAAAAGAAAACATAACTACATCAAGTGCTGTTATAAAAAACAACAACTTAATTGGAATTGTTACCTCTATTACAGATCACACAAGTAAAGTACGTCTTTTATCTAGTAAAGATACATCTATTTCAGTAAAAGTACTAGAAAGTTATGGCGTTCTTACAACAAATGAATTACAAGAAAATTGGATTAATAACTTAACAAAAGAAACAAATGTAAAAAAAGGGGACCACGTTTATACTTCTGGTTTAACAGAAGTTCCTGGAAACATTTTAATTGGATCAGTAGAAGAAATTGAAAAAGATTCTTTGGGACTTGTAAATCGAATTAAAGTAAAATTATCTGAAGATTTAAATCAAGTAAATTATGTAACTATTCTAACAAAGGAACAAATATCATGATTCCTCTTATGCTACTAGATATAATTTTATCAAATAATACTACTTATATCCCATGCTTTTTTCTAGTTGGTTTTTACAAAGATAAAAAGATCAGTTTATTAGAATATATAACGATATTTTTAAGTATGGATCTTTGGATTTACAAAACGAAAGGCTTTTTTTGTATTCTTCTATTTTTATTAAATTTAATAAAAGAACGAAAAAATAAGAAAAACATCTTTAAGTTTAATATTATATTAATAATATTTTTTTCTCTAATCATTTTAAAAAATAAATATTCATTTTTTCTTCTTTTAGATAAAAAAATTTTGTGTTCTCTTTTTCTAGCAAATCTACTATACATAAGTTTTCCTAAATTAAAAATAAAATAAATGATGAAACAAACTCGTTTAAACTATGCAAAATCATAGTTTTGTCTGTTATTACAAAATGTTTTCATAAAAAAAATAATAAAACATAAAATGTAACGGGTGAGAAAATGGATGAATATTTAGAATTTGAAAAAATGCGATTAAAAAGAAAGCATCAAGGAAAAATGATAATACAAGAAAAGAAACAACCAAATAAATTACCTTGGAAAAAAAACATAACTCAAGTTTTAATATCCATAATTTTTGTCTTAATAAGTGCAATTTATATTTGTTGGTCAAAAGAGACAAAAGAAATTTACAAAAAACATGTATTTGAGACAAATTTATCTTTTACAAGTATTAATGAATGGTATGAAAATATATTTGGTTCCTCAATCCCAATTGATTTTACAAATAATAATTTACTTGTAAATTCTCCAAATATCTCTATAAACGAAATAACCAAATACCAAGATGGAGTTATGGTAAATGTTGGCAAAGAAAGCGTAATAAATGCCCAAAATAGTGGTATAGTTGTATTTATAGGGGAAAAAGAAAACTATGGGAATGTAGTAATTATACAAGGCATTGATGGGGTAGATATTTGGTATGGTAACATTACAAACGTAAATGTCAGTTTATATGATTATGTTGAGAAAAATATGTTACTTGGAAGTGCTAGTAGTGATCAAATCTATTATGTCATTCAAAAAGATGGGACGTTTTTAGATTATGAAGAATATAAAAGCCAAATTTAAAATAAATTCTTTTACTTATTTATTGATTCTCACATCTTTAATGACTGGTTTTATCAAAAATATTGCTTTGATATTATTAATTATAATAGTTCATGAATGTGGCCATATTTTTTTTATTAGAAAATATGAATATTCTATTGAATCTGTTGAGATTTTTCCATTTGGTGGAATTACAAAAGTAAATAAACCTATCAATACACCAATTAAACAAGAGATGTGGATTGCATTAGGTGGAGTATTATTCCAAATTTTATTATTCTTCGTTTTTAAACTTTTAGTGAATGTTGGATTCATTCGTGAAACAACTTATATCTTATTTCAAACTTATAATAAATCCATTTTCTTTTTTAATTTACTTCCTATGATCCCTTTAGATGGAAGTATCTTATTTCATTCTATTTTAGAATATTTCTTTTCATATCATAAAGCTTACCACGCATATCTAGTAATATCTGTAATGGCTTTTTTGTTCTTTTTTCTTTCACAAATAAAAAATAGCTTTAACAACTATATGATTTTAACTTTTTTGATATTTCGTATATATGAAGCCTATAAAAAAAGAAAATATTATGAAAATAAATTTTATTTAGAGCGCTTTCTTCATGAATATCCTTATATAAAAATTGAAAGTCATTCTTATCCAGATTTACATAAATTAAAAAAAGATACGCTTCATTTTTTTTGGAAAAAAGATCGCTATTTACATGAAAAAGAATTTCTAAAATCCTATTATTCTAAATAAAATAGAAGTATAATAAAATATACTTAAAAAAGTATTATGAAGAAGCAAGAATAAAAATTGACACTTAGAACAAATTTTGATAAACTATTCATGTTTTGAAAAGTCTTTTGGCTTTCAAAAACCGCTCGAAAAAGGTTTTAAAACTTTTGTTGCCTTTCTTCGGCGCGTCTTAAAATATAATAAGGAGGTATGAAATGAAAGCTATATTTGTAACAGGTGGAAAACAATACTACGTTGCAGAAGGTGACACAATTTATGTGGAAAAACTTCCAAATGAAGTAGGTACAGAAGTATCTTTTGATACTGTTTTATTTGCAAACGGAAAAGCAGGAAATCCATATGTTGATGGAGCAAAAGTTGTTTGTAATGTAGAACGTCATGGTCGTCAAAAAAAGATTATTGTCTTTAAATATCGTCCAAAGAAAAAATATAGAAAAAAACAAGGACACAGACAACCATATACAAAATTAACTATTAAAAAAATTGAAGTGAAATAATTATGATTCACATTAAAATCCAAAAAAAGGAAGATTATCTCAGTGGAATCAAACTAAAAGGCCATGCCTTGTATGATGATTATGGAAAAGATATCGTATGTGCTGGAGTATCAGCAATATTAACAACTACTGTAAATGGAGTATTAAAAGTTAATAAAAATGCTTGTCATTACAAACAAGAAAAAGATATTTTTACCATATATGATATTCAAAATGATTCATTGACTCAAATCTTAATGCAAAATATGATTGATTTACTAAAACAATTAGCAAACAATTATCCTAAAAATATAAAAGTGGAAAGCGAGGAATAGACATGTATTTGATGAAATTAAATCTACAATTATTCGCTCATAAAAAAGCTCAAACATCAACTCAAAATGGTCGTGACTCAAGAGGACGCCGTTTAGGAGCTAAAGCAAGTGATGGCGAATTAATTAGTGCAGGATCTATCATTTATCGTCAAAGAGGAACAAAAATTTATCCAGGAAACAATGTTGGAATGGGAAAAGATCATACTCTTTTTGCTAAAATAGATGGATATGTAAAATTTGAAAGATTTGGAAGAGACAAAAAGAAAGTAAGCGTTTACGAAACAAAGTAATCGCTTTTTTTATTGACTTAAATAATATTTTATAATAAAATATAATGCCGAAAAAGGGGAGTTTTTATGCAACTGAAAGAAACAAAAAAACTATTTCAAAATTTAATTCTTATGGGAGAAAATATCGCACGTATTTATGAAAAAATAAATATGTTAGATCAAGGATCTAGCGAATATAAAAAAGAGCTAGAGCACTTAGAACTTGCAACAGAATACGAAGAAACATTATATAATCAAGTTACCAAAGAAAATATTCATGAATTATTATTTTACTTTGAAACAAAATATGGTATTTCTAAAATTAGTAATCAAAATATCTTAAAAAATATTCCAAGTCATCTCTTGCCTTTATATCGTATTTTTTTCCATTTAAATCAATTAAAAAAATATTATGAAGAACCTCAATTAGGTCCATTAAATATTTTTTTAAATAAAGAAAATCAAGAAAAAATAAAAAATGAAATTAAAGAGAGTTATTTTAAAGGTGTTATTTTAGATCTTCAATTTCGTTTAGTTTTTGCCAACGTATCTACACTTTTAGGACTAGGAAATCAAACAGATTATTACAAAATCATTTATTTACATCCTATTTTAGAAAGTGAATTATTAAAAGATGGATTTCCAATTATTCCAGAAGAAGAAACGCTAGATTTTGTAAAAGGCGCTTGGTTGATGTTTCAAATGAAACAAGAAAATCAAATAAAGCCAATAGAAATTCCAGAAAATGTAAAAGAAACATTCTTTGCGTATCAAGTAAATGATATCAAAGAATATTTAAATTCATTGTTAAATGATAAGCAAGTAACATTAGATGAAAATTATTTATTAGCATGCTATGCTTGTGTTACAGAATCAAATAAAGCATTAATTATAAAAATGCTTCAAAAATTAATAAACTCTTCACAATTATCTAATAAAACAAGAGCAAAAGGTATCTATATTTATGAAAAAATATTAGAAATGATAAGTTACAATCGTTTAATAAAAAAAGAAAAAGAGTTAATAAGAAAAAGATAAAAAAGAGGTTTTATAACACTAAAGCGAATTGAAATAACTCATAAAGAATATAGAATATAGATTCTAATTGGGTGATAATATGCAAAAATCAGAAATTTTTAAAACAATTCAATACATGGGGGGGAATATTCAAAATATTTACGCCCAAATAATTCGTGCTGAAGAAGAAAATAATATTCCTTTGAAAATAAAAGCTTTAAGAAATCTAAGCTTAGCAAGACAGTACGAAGAAAAATTGTACCAACAACTATCTTATGAAGATATTGGTATAGCCCTAGATAGATATTCTTTTTTGCCAGAAACAAATAGTATAAAAAATACAAAAGAAATCTCTTCACTTGATATGCCACTTTATCGAGATTACATACACTTAGGATATCTACACGATGTTGATCAAAAATCTTATAAAGTAGAAGATCTTATCGATAATGAGGATTATACTACGATTTATGTTAATGAAAAAGAATTAATAGAAGAAGAGCAAAGACATTACTTTGTTCAAACATTATTAACGATAAAATTTACTTTAACATATTTAAATTTATTAAAAAGAAGAGCATCTACAAAAGAAAGCGCCACAAAAGAATATTATAATGTTATTTATTTAAATCGTTTACTAGAAGAAAAATGGTTACCATTAAAATTCAAACCATTCAGAATAGATCAAATAGAAGATTTTATGAAAATGAATTGGCAAACAAAAATTCTTTTATGGGATAGGGAATTTTTTGGAGAATTAGCAATAGATTCTATGGAAAGATATATAACTGAAATAATGACAGATCCTACATCCGATATACTCACAGATTCAGAATATTTATATGAAATAACAAATTACTTTTCGCTAACAGATGATCAAAAAACAGAATTTTTAAAAGAGATAGATGAATTATTAATAGATCCAACTATGACAAAAGAAAAAGAAGCATTGATAACAAAATATCTTAATGGTCTTCTTGCAATCAATGCAAAAAATGGGAAGAAACGAAAAAGATCTTTATAATTATCATAAGAGAAGAGGAAAAATCTACTTTCTCTTTTTTTATTGTCATTTGCTAACTTTTATAATTCTTTTTTACCTTTTCAATTTTTATTGTATAACCAATTGGAGCTAATATTTCTAGCAAACTAATTAAAGAAGGAGAGACATTCTTGCACTCAATTCGAGCAATTCTAGTTCTAGAAACCTTAGAATATTTAGAAAGTAATTCTTGTGTTAAATTATTTTCTTTACGAAATCGAATAAATTCACGAATAAAAATATCATTTAATTCTAAAGCATCGTAAGACGCTTCAATATAATTAATATCGTAATCCATAGTATCACCATTATAATTGTATCATATCTGATACAGAAAATGTAAAGAGATATTGCAGGATTAAAAAAAACATATTATACTGAAAAAAATAAGGGACGAGGTTTTATGAAGAAAAAAGAATTAGAAAAAGCAATTCAAGAATTAAATCAAAAAATGAAAAATTTTGAAAAAATAGCTGATTTGTTAGAGCAACAAAATAAATTAAAAGAAGTAGAATTAGGTTTAAGAGAAGCATCAAAAGAAAAAACAGGTTATCCTTCTATAGATAAACCATGGTTAAAGTTTTTTCCCAAAGAAGCTTTAACAGATACCATTAATCCATATACTCTTTATCAACAATTAAAAATTTCCAATGAAGATAATTTAGAAGAAACTGCACTTAGTTACAATGGAGAATATATAACTTTTAGAAAATTATTGCATCACATAGATCAAGTAGCTGGAGCACTTTTATCAATTGGTGTAAAAGAAGGGGATATTGTAACACTTTGTCTTCCAAATATACCAGAATTTGTTTATTCTTTTTATGCAATTAATAAAATAGGAGCAATTGCAAGTTTAATTGAACCAAGAACAAATGCTGAGCGAATCAAAACATTTGTAAATAATGCAAATTCTAAAGTAATGATTATGTTAGATCTATGTAAAAATAATATTGATAAAATGATAGAATCATCTACTCTTGAAATGGTCGTAAGTGTATCAGCAGCAAACTCTATCAACAATAAAGCTAAAAAAAGTTTATATACTATGGCACATAAAGAAGTTAAAACAAGTGGTAAATACTTAAACTGGAATGACTTTGTAAGTGTAAAAAGGCTAAATAATGTTGCCGTATCAAAATATAAACCAAACAAGACAGCAGCAATAGTATATACAAGTGGTACTACAGGTATTCCAAAAGGTGCTGAATTAACAAACGAAACTTATAATGGTCAAAATATGCAATTAAAATATTCTGGAATTACACCTAAAACGGGAGATATTTTCTTAGGAAATGTTCCATTCTTTTCCGCTTATGGATCATCAAGCGGAATGCACAATGCGCTAACAAATGGGGTAGAGATAGCTCTTCTACCTAGTTACAAGCCTCAAGAATTTCCAAGTATTCTGTTAAAATATCGTCCAAATCATGTAATGGGAGTACCAAGATTTTATGAATTATTGCTTCAAGATAAATTAGCTCAAAAAAGCGAATTTGCCTTTTTAGAAAATATTATTTCTGGTGGAGACAAAATGGCTCCTGCCAATGAAAAAAAGGTAAATAAATTTTTAGAAAAACATGGGGCACCAAAAATAAAAAAAGGCTTGGGAATGAGTGAGTTTGGTGGAGGATTCATAACAACTGTCAGCGAAAAAAGTAATAAGATTGGAAGTGTCGGAGTTCCACATGTGGGAAATAATGTTAAAATTCTAGATCCAAATACCAATGAAGAATTAAAATATGGACCAGAAAAAAATATTGGAGAGCTTTATGTAACTGGACCAACTCTTATGAAATCATATTTTAATAATCAAATAGAATCGGATAAGTTTTTTGTAATAGATGAATCTGGAACAAAATGGGCTAAAACAGGAGATTTGGTATACATGGATGAAGATGGAGTTGTTTTCTTTATTGATCGTATAAAAAATGTAATAATGCGTCCAGATGGACATACAACTCCGCTTCTTCCAATTGAAAATGCCATCTCTAAACACCCTAATGTCTTAAGCTGTGCAGCAGTAGGAGTAGAAGTCGAAGAAGGAAAAACGGGATCTCTTCCAATGGCCTTTATTGTATTAAAAGATAATGTTGAAGATATATCAACTCTTCAAAAAGAAATTGAAGAATTGTGTGAATTTAATATTCCTGAAAGAGAACGACCAAAATGGTATCGTTATGTTAATGAAATTCCTTACAATTTAGCAGGTAAAGTAGATATGTTAAAATTAAAAGAAAAAGGAATTACTCAGAATTTACAAGAAAAAGTCACAAAAGAATAAAATAAATTTTTGAAAAACCACCAAAAAAGATTTGATGGTTTTTTCTTATTTAAAAGTAATATTTAATTTCAAATAGACTTGTGATATACTTAAATAAAATAAAAGGAGAGTAGAAATATGTCAGTAGGAATAACATTTAGTTTATGTAGCTTTTTCTTTATTGCGCTACTAACTTTAGTATTTTTTGGAAAACCTCGTTTATCATCATTAGAAAATAAAATATATTCTTTATTAATTATAACCAGTTTATTTGGAACAGCAATTGGAACACCATGCTATTATTTTATGAAATATCATGAATCATTTGAATTATTAAATGTCATTTTCGCAAGAGGATATTTAATTTATCTAGTATCATGGATCACTTTATTTACTGTATATATATTTGTGATTACTTTTAAAAAATTAAATACTAAAAAAGTATTAAAAACATTTGGTTTCATTTACGCTATTATGGTAATTTTTGTTTGTATATTACCTCTATACTATGAAAATGGTAATGACTTAGTTTATTCATATGGACCAGCGACCAATTTTATGTATATAGCATCTTTACTAGCAATTATAATAATTATCATCTGTCTCATCTTAAATATCAAAAATATTACACAAAAGAAATTTTTCCCATTAATAGCTTTCATTATCATTGGAACCATTATTATGATTATTCAAAAAATTAATCCAGCATTATTATTAATAACATTTGGAGAAGCATATATTACATTTTTAATGTATTTTACAATCGAAAACCCAGATGTAAAATTAATTAATCAATTAAATATTGCCAAAGAACAAGCTGAAAAAGCCAATCGCGCCAAAACAGAATTTTTATCAAATATGTCTCATGAAATTAGAACACCTTTAAATGCTATTGTTGGTTTTAGTGATTGTATGCTTTCTTCAACCAATATCTCAGAAACCAAAGAATTTGCAAAAGATGTAGTAGAAGCTTCAAATAACTTATTAGAAATTGTAAATGGAATTTTAGATATATCAAAAATAGAAGCAAATAAAATGGAAATCATAGAAAAAGAATACAACCCAAGAGAAGTACTAAATTCTCTCGGAAAATTAATTGCTCCAAGAATTAAAGAAAAACCTATCGAATTTACGATGAATATTTCAAATGATTTACCAGGAATATTACGTGGAGATATGGGAAAAGTAAAACAGATTATTTTAAATCTTTTAACAAATGCTGTAAAATATACAGATTCTGGGAAAATTGATTTTACCGTTACTTGCATAAATCGTTTAAATACTAATGCTTGTCTAATTTATATTGCAGTAAAAGATACTGGAAGAGGTATTAAAAAAGAAAATATGGACAAGCTATTTAATAAGTTTGAGCGAATAGATGAAGATCGAAATACCACAATTGAAGGAACAGGACTTGGACTTGCAATTACAAAACGATTAACAGAGATGATGGGTGGTAAAATCACTGTTAGTAGTAAATTTGAAGAAGGATCTACTTTCCGTGTATATTTAGAGCAAAAAATTGTAAGTATGGAAATTCCACAAAGTAGCAATGAAGAAATTGAAATAAATTACAATGCTCATAAAGGAAAACGTATTTTAATAGTAGATGATTCAAAAATTAATTTAAAAGTTGCAAATCAAATACTAAAACCTTATAACTTTGACGTAGTATTAGCAAATAGTGGGTATGAAGCATTAGAACTTATGGAAACCAAAACATTTGATTTAATTTTAATGGATATTATGATGCCTAAAATGAATGGAATAGAGACTCTTAGAAGATTAAAAGAGATGGAAGGATTTGATTTGCCTGTTGTAGCATTAACAGCTGATGCAATAGAAGGAACCGAAGATAAATATCTGCAAGCTGGATTTAATGCATACTTATCAAAACCTATCGATAAATATCATTTAGATAAAGTATTAAAAAAATTCTTAGGAGGAAAAGAATAATGCCAAAATTAGAAATATTAAAATCCAACCAAATTGATGTAGATGCTGCACTTAGCTTATGGGGAGATATAGAATCATATAGTGATGCGCTAAAAGAATTCAAAGAATCTATCCCTCAAAAACTAGAAAACTTAAAAAAGATGATAGAAGAAGAAAACTATAGTGAGTACGCAATTCTTACACATAGTATGAAAAGTGAAGCAAAATATTTAGGGTTTATGAAACATGCTGAAACTTTTTATGAACATGAATTAAAAGGAAAAGAAAACAATGGATTCTTTATCAAAGAAAATTTTAAGAACTTAGAAAATGTTGCTAAAAATATATTAGCAATTCTTGCTGATTATTTTGAAGAAAAAAAGAACTTATTGATTGCAGATGATTCCAATATTATTTTAAATTTTCTTGAAAAAAATATAAAAGATGATTATAACGTATTAAAAGCTCAAGATGGCAAAACAGCAATAGATCACATCAAAAATAATTCAATATATGCTATATTCCTAGATTTAAATATGCCAACTTATAATGGCTTCGAAGTATTAGATTATTTAAAAGAAACGGAATTAACAAATGAAATACCTGTGATAATTATTACAGGTGATGATGAATCAAAGAACATTGAAAAAGCTTTTTCATATCATGTATTAAATGTATTAAAAAAGCCATTTAATGATAACAACATTAAAAGTTCTTTAGAAGCGATAAAAAACTTTTATGAAAAATCAAACTTTTAAAAAAACGAGGACATAGTCCTTTTTTCTTTGTATTCTTTTCATTTCGAATGATATTTGATAAAATAAATGAAACGGAGGTTGTACTATGTTTGTAGACTTTGTAAAAATGAAATTAGTTGCTGGAAAAGGTGGAGATGGATGTACCTCTTTTCGGCGTGAAAAATATGTTCCAATGGGTGGTCCAGATGGAGGAAATGGTGGTAAAGGTGGAGACATCATTTTTAGAGTAGAAAAGGGTTTAAAAACTCTTATTGATTTAAAATACCACAAAATACTAAAAGCGGAAAAAGGAGAAAACGGTCGTGGTAGTGCTATGCACGGAAAAGCTAGTAAAGATGTGATTATAAAAGTTCCAGCAGGTACTACAATATACGATGATGATACTGGATTAATATTAAAAGATTTAACAAAAGAAAATGAAGAATTTATAGTAGCAAAAGGTGGTAGAGGGGGAAGAGGAAATAAAGCATTTGCAACACAATCAGATCCTGCTCCCAAATATAGTGAACTTGGAGAACCTGGAGAAGTAAAATTTGTCCGCTGCGAATTAAAAGTATTAGCAGATGTAGGCTTAATTGGTATGCCAAGTGTTGGAAAAAGTACAATTTTAAGTATGGTAAGTGGGGCAAATCCTAAAATTGCTGCTTATCACTTTACAACGTTAAATCCAAATCTTGGTTTAGTAAAATTAAAAGACGAAAGAAGCTTTGTACTTGCAGACTTGCCTGGATTAATTGAAGGCGCTAGTACTGGTGTTGGACTTGGTATTAATTTCTTAAAACATGCAATGCGCACTCGTGTACTTGCACATATCCTTGACATGGCTGGTACAGAAGGAAGAAAACCTTGGGAAGACTATGAAATGATTCGAAATGAGTTAAAACAATTTAGTGAAAAATTAACTCAAAAAAAAGAAATCATCATTGCCAATAAAAGCGACCTAGATGGTTTCAAAGAAAACTTAATAGAATTTAAAAAAAGATATCCAGAAGCAACAATATTAGAAATTAGTGCCATAAATAATCAAGGATTAGATTATGTAATGCAAACCCTAGCAGATTTATTAGCAGAAATAAAGTTAGAAAGCATTTACGATGAAAATGAATTTGAAAGCACAGTAATCTACAAATTTAAAAATGAAAAGCCTTTTACAATCACCAAAGAAAATGATATTTGGGTATTAAAGGGTAAAGAAATTGAAAAATTATTTTTAATGACAAGATGGGAAAATGAAGATGCACAAATAAGATTCGCTAGAAAACTAAAAGGAATGGGCGTAGAAGAAGAACTAGAATCACTTGGTGCGAAACGAGGAGATGAAGTTCAAATACTAAATTACATCTTCATCTTCAAAGAATAAAATACTTCCCATATGAATATGCTTACTAGCATCTTTTGGCAATTCCAAAATGCTAGTTTTTTTTGCTTCACTTTTAATCCGTAAAATTTGATTTTTTGGTAAATTCCTATAAATATAAATAACTTGATTTTGTTCATTTAATCCTACAACATCAATGTTCTCCTTCATAAAATAAGTATGAATCGCATTACATTTTAAAAATAACATTCCATGTTGAATATTTTTTTCACCTATAAGCCCCTTTAATCTTTGAGGGTAGGTTTTTGCTACTACAATTTTCATATTCGTTTTATTTAATCGAAGAAACATAATAATCACCTAATAAATTGTATCAAAAAAAGAAAAAAATATGATCAAAAAAATTGTCAAATTGAAAAATTAGGATAGTAAACAAGAAATGAATATGATATACTATATCTAGTCTAGAAAATAAAGGGTGTATGTTATGAAAATGAAATACAAAATAGCTCTATTTATTATTGGGGCAATGATTTTTGGAACGTCCTGTATGGGAGTTAGTTATTCATTATGGGTACAAGAATTTGAAGGAAAAGAAACCAATCAAATTACAACAGGATGCTTTACAATTCAATTTGAAGAACTATCTAAATCAATAAGTTTAAAAAATACTTATCCGATTAGTGATGAAAGAGCCCTAGAAAGTGCTCAAACATCTTATCGAATGAAAGTAACCAATACTTGTAATACAACAGATGCAGGATACTCTATTACACTTAATACAGTATCAGTTGTAGGGGAAAAATTAAGCGATGAAAAAGTAAAAGTTGCAATTGGTGTAGATGGAATAAAACCATCTGCAGGATCTACTTTAAGTACAATGAATATTAATACAGAAACACAAAACTTAGATATTACAGGAGAATTATTAACCTCATATATCATAAATACAGGATTCATTGAAAAAAATACATCTAAAACATTTGATATTTACCTTTGGGTTGATGAAAATGCTGGAAAAGAAGTAATGAATCAAAAATTTGAAGCAGCGGTTGTTTTAACAAGCTATGCAACAAAAATGAATACATTAGAAACGACAATACAAAATGAAGATAGTCCAGCAAATGGTGGGAATGGTGTTGCTGAAATAAAACATATTGATTCTGAAACTACTGGTCCAACATTTAAAAATAATGAATACCGTTACGTTGGAGCAAACCCAAATAATTATTTATCTTTTAATTCTGAAACTTGGAGAATTATAGGACTTGTAAATACTAAAGAGGGTGGACGTGTTAAAATAGTACGTAATACACCACTAAGAGATGCTACTGAAATAAATTCTACTGCAAATAATAATTGGAGTACTTCAGAATTAGAAAATTATTATACCAACACATATTACAACTCATTAAGTTTAGAAAGTAAAAATTATGTAGATACTATTACATGGTCACTAGGAAGTGCACAAACCTATGATACAAATGAAACTGGAAACACTAAAAAATGGTATGATTATGAAAGAAGTAATAATGTATTTGCTGGAAATAGTGAAACTTGGTCAGGAAAAGTTGGACTAATCACTCCAAGTGATTATGGATACGCAACAAGTGGTGGAGCTACTACAACTCGTACAACATGTCTTTCACTAGGTCTTACATCATTAGCAAGTAACCTAGATTGTACATCAAATAACTGGTTATACTTAGCAAATAAAGCTCAATGGTTTATGACACCATCATTAGTTAATAACGAAAATTACTTCATTTTAAATTCAACTGGTAACTTAGAAGAGACAAATAGTGAAACTACTGTAGCAGATCGTCCAACGCTTTATCTAAAAGCTGGTATTATAGTAAAAGGTGGAGACGGAAGCGCAGGAAATCCATATATTATTAAATAGAAAGAGAAATCTTTCTTTTTTTTATAAAATCCTTTATAATAGAAAAAAGAAAGGGTTATAAAATGAAAAAAATAAGTGTTATCGTACCATGTTATAACGAAGAAGAATCCCTTCCATCATTTTACAAAGAAATGCAAAACGTAATGGAAAAAATGAAAGAAAATGATTTTGAAATTATGTTCATTAATGATGGATCAAAAGACAAAACAATAGAAATTTTAAGAGACTTTGCTAATAATGATTCACGAGTTCGTTTTATTTCATTTTCAAGAAATTTTGGAAAAGAAGCTGCCATTTTAGCAGGACTTCAAAATGTTACAGGAGATTATGTGACTTTAATGGATGCAGATTTACAAGATCCTCCAGCTAAATTAATAGAAATGTATGAAATACTTCAAAAAGAAAACTTAGACATAGTGGGATTAAAGACAAATAATCATAAAAATTATGGTTTTATGCGTAAATTTTTAACTTTTTGCTATTACAAAATTATTGGTTTATTAAGTAGTGTTCCCATGTCTCCAAATGAAAGAGATTATCGTCTTATGACAAGACAAGTAGTGGATGCTATTTTAAAACTTACAGAATATAATCGCTATTCAAAAGGTTTATTTAATTTTGTAGGATTTGATACACTATGGTTAACTTATGATGCTCCAAATAGAGCTCATGGTAAAACAAAATTTAACTTTTCTAAATTATTTTCATATGCAATTGATGGAATTGTAGGTTTTTCTACAAGACCATTACTTATCTCATCTTTTGTAGGTATGTTATTTTGCCTAATTGCATTAATTATGATTATCGTAATTATTACCAAAACAGTAATTTGGGGAGATCCTGTAAGTGGTTGGCCAAGTCTTGCTTGTATCATAATATTTGTAAGTGGAATCGAACTTTTCTTTTTAGGAGTTATGGGAGAGTATCTTGCTAAAATATACCTAGAAACCAAACATCGTCCAATTTATATTGTAAAAGAAACCGAAAAAGATCAAAAATAGAAGGATGTAGAAGCATTCTTTTTTATTTGTTTTAACTTAGTTCTTTGATATAATGTTAACAATAGAGGTGATCAGTTTGATAAATAAAAAAGGACAAGCTTTAGTAGAATATGTTTTAATTGTTGCAATTATTAGTATCATAACGATTAGCATAGTAAGCTACTTTGGAGGATATTTAAAAGACTCGATTACCAAAACTTCATGTAGTTTAGTAGACAAAGAATACGAAGAAGGACCTCGCCCTGGACAAGGGAAATGCATAGATCCGAAAACAGAAGAATTAAATTCCTAAATTTCTACTGAATTATATCTATTTTCATGCTATAATAATTAATGATAATAGAGGGTGTGACTATGAAAAACAAAAGGGGACAAGCCCTAGTAGAATTTGTAATTATTCTACCGATATTTATATTTATGTTGCTAGCAATTATAGACGTAGGTAAAATAATTTCTACTAAAAATAAATTAGAAAGTGATATAAATTCTCTTATAGATTTACATACTTTCGATCTAAATGAATTAAAGAACAACTTAGAAAAAACAAATCCCAAAGCTATTATAGAAATGAAAGAAGAAAATGAATTCACAACCATTTATTTAAAAGAGGAAGTATCAATTATTACCCCAGGATTAAATTTGATTTTCACACCACCTTATAAAGTAAAAGTAGAAAGGTCTATTCGAAAATGAATAACAAAGGTCAAACATTAATTATTTTTGTTATATTTTTACCTATACTATTAGCTCTCTGTGCATTAATAATTGATATTGGCTTACTAACAAATGCAAAAATAAAGCTAGAAAATACAACAACCATGATTTTAAAAGATTATTATGATTTACGTTTAGAAGAGAATATCACTACTTTAATAAAAGAAAGTTTAGAAAAAAATAAGATTCAAATTCACAAGTTAGAAGTAATTACGAGTGAAGAAGAATTAAAAATAGTAATAAAAAGTAAAAAGGCAAGTATCTTTGGAAAAATAATTGGATTTCAAGAATATGAAATTGCTACGACCAAAATAGCTAAAAAAAGAAATGATTTACTAAACATTACAAAAGAATAAGAAAAGAGGGTAAACATGGCAAGAAAAAAAGGAAAGTCACTATGTATCTTTGGTGCTAAAGGTGGAGTTGGAAAAACAAGTACAACAATCAACTTAGCTGGAATCTATCAAACCATTGAAAAAAAGATTTTAATAATGGATATGGACTTATCGGGTGGAGGAATTGCAACTTCACTAAACTGTCCATTTACATCTACTATTTATAACTTTGTAGATGACTACAATAATAACCGTTACAAAGAATTTCACAACTATGTAACTTCCTATAATGAATACATTGATATATTGCCAAGTCCAAAAGATCCAAGACAGGCTAGTAAAATTGACACCAAATATATTGAAATAGCTTTAGATAAAGCCGTTTACAACTATGATATTGTTTTAATTGATACAGACCATGTTTTAGATGAACGTAACTTAGTTGTTTTAGATAATGTAGATAATATTTTATTTGTAATGACAAACGATCCTCTAGATTTAAAAAATATGAAATCATTATTAAGTATTTTTAAAGATTTAGAAAAAACAAATTATAAGATCTTATTAAACAATAGTATTAATCCTTATAAAAAATATTTTTCTTTATTTGAACTACGAAATATCTTAAAAGCAAACATTGATTATTCCATCTCTAGTGAGTTTTTTCTAAAAAACTTTGATGAATATGTAATGAATGGAAAAATTGTAACATTAGAACCAAAAATGCCTAATATTTTTGCTAAAGATTTTTCTGCTTTTATGAGTATCGCTGCAGATATGACAAAAGAAAAGGAGACAACTTATCATGAAGAAAAATAGTCTACTAGAAGCATTTAATATTGAAAGAAAAGAAACCAAAGTAAATTCCATAAATGATTACGAAATATTTCCAGATAAAAAATTATTAGATGAATTAAGAACGAAAATTATTGAAAATCTAATTGATAAAAAAATACCTGAAGAAAAACAATTAAATCAATTTATTAATGATGAGATAGACTCGACAATTGAAGGATATGATTTATCTAATTTAGAAAGAAGTCATTTATACAATTTAATTGATAATGAAATTCAAGGATATGGCCCTTTAACAGAACTATTAGAAGATAAAAATATCACAGAGATTATGGTAAACGGTCCAGATGAGATTTTTATTGAAATTGATGGTCAAATTGTAAAAGATGAAAGTATTTCATTCATTAATGAAGAACATATTATAAGAACTATCCAACGCCTAATAGGACCACTTGGACGAACGATTGATGCAAATAATCCTATGGTGGATTCAAGATTGCAAGATGGATCAAGAATAAATGCAGTAATTCCACCTCTTTCAACAAAAGGTCCAGTTATAACAATTCGTAAATTTAAAAGTGAGATGACTACCATTGAAGACTTTTTAAGAATAGGATCACTTACTCCATATATGGCAACATTTTTAGATGCTGCAGTAAGAGGAAAATGTAATATCATCATTTGTGGAGGAACTGGATCTGGAAAAACCACACTTTTAAATATTCTAAGTGGATTTATTTCACAAGATGAACGAATTATTACCATTGAAGATGCTGCAGAACTTCATTTAAATCAAAATCATGTAATCTCATTAGAAACTAGAGTAACAAATTATGATAATGAAGGTGAAATAACAATAAGAGATTTAGTAATTAATAGTCTTCGTATGCGACCAGATCGTATCATAGTTGGAGAAGTGCGAGGAAAAGAAGCTTTTGATATGCTTCAAGCAATGAATACAGGACATGAAGGATCAATGACAACACTTCATGCAAATGGACCAAAGGATGCCTTAAATCGTTTAGAGACAATGGTATTAATGAGCGGATTAGATATTCCTGTAAAAGCAATTCGAGAATACATTGTAAATGCGATTGACTTAATCATTAATATAGATAGAATGAGCGATGGAAAAAGAAAAATAACTTCTATTACAGAACTTTCTGGCATGAAAGAAGAAGAAATTTTATTAAAAGAAATATTTGCTTTTAAACAAGTTGGTTTAACTGAGAAAAAAGAAGTCGATGGTGAATATATTTTATATAATGATGAATATCCATCTGTTTATAACAAAATTGCCTCAAAAGGTATCACAGAATTAGATTCTATGTTTGAAAAAAACTAAAAGAAAGGAGGATTTCTTGAAATGATCTTAACATTTAGTCGTTTGATTATAATTATGATAATTATATTACTAATTTATTTTCTATTAAGAGAAATGAAATCCATTAAATATCAAAAACGTATTGAGAAATTTGCATTAATATCACTTCATGATCAAGAAAAATCCTTCTTTGATATTGCTATCATAAAAATAAATAAATTATTACAAAGTATGAGTAAAATACTTATAAAAAGCACAGTTTTAAAAAATTATAGTTCTAAATATGAACGATATATATCATTTGAAGAAAAAGAAATAAAATCAAAAATGGATTTTATCTCTTTAAAATTTTTTGTTGGTACCATTTTAATGTTTTTAACACTTTTTACTCTAATATTTTTAAATTCTCGTCTAAATCCTGTGAATTTCTTAATTACTTTCCTAATAGGTTTTTTCACACCAGATATTATTTTAAATATAAAATTTAAAAATATTCGAAAGAAAATAGAAGATGATTTATTAAAAGCAATAATAATGATGAATAATAGTTTTAAAGCTGGACATAACATTATGCAAGCAGTATCTACTGTAAAAAATGAGCTAGATGGACCAATTAGTGATGAATTTAAAAAAATATATATGGACATGACATATGGACTAAAAATAGAAGTCGTTTTTAACCGTTTTTATGAACGAGTAAAACTAGAAGATGCCAAATATATTACTTCTTCTTTATCCTTATTAAATCGTACTGGTGGAAACATTGTACACGTTTTTGAAAGTATTGAAAAGTCATTTTTTGAGAAAAAGAAACTTCAAATGGAAATGAAAAGTTTAACTTCTTCAAGTATTTTTGTCTTTCGTATATTGTTACTTCTTCCAATATTTTTTGTATTACTTATTTTTATAATGAATAAAACTTATTTTAGTCCATTTATAAAAACACCTTATGGATTTTTAATCTTATTGTTAATTTTGCTTCTATATATTCTATACATTATAACAATTAAAAAGATAATGAAGGTGAAATCATGAAAAGAGAAAGAAGTTTGGTAAGAAGAATATACTCTGAAAAAACAATCAAAAGAATAGAAGAAAAAATTAAGCTATTAGGAGTTAATTGCAAGTATACTGTTAATGAATTATTAAATTTAAGACTCATCTTTAGTATCACTATCTTTATTTTTGCATTACTATATTTTAAACATGGATATATAATTTCACCAGTTTTAACTGTTTTCTTCTATTTCATCAGCGAATATATTTTACTAGATATTCCAATTAAAAAGCGTGGAAGAAAATTAGAAAGAGAAGCCATTTTCTTTTTTGAAGTATTAGCACTAACCTTAGAAAGTGGACGAAATTTAAATATTGCCTTACAAATTACTTCACAAAATATAGAAAGTGAATTAAGTAAAGAATTTCAAAAATCACTAAAAGAAATACGTCTTGGAAAAAGTTTTACAGAATGTATTATTGATATGAAAAAAAGAATTCCTAGTGATACAATTAATAACACATTACTAAATATTACCCAATCAAGTATACTTGGAAATAGTATTTTAGAATCTTTAAACAATCAACTTGATTTTTTAAGAGAAAAAAGATTATTAGAGATTAAAGCAGAAATAGCCAAATTACCAACCAAAATTAGTGTAATTTCTGTTTTATTCTTTATTCCTATTATGCTTTTAATAATTCTTTCCCCAGTCATATTAGAGTTTATCTTTGGATAAACTTTTTTAAGGAAAAATTCTTGCATTTTGTAATAAATTAGAGTAGAATAGCTGCAAAAGAGGGGGAATTTTATTATGCATATTACTACAATAAAAATAAATGATCAAGAAATTAAAGTTACGTATGATGGGGTAAATTATAGTTTTGAAAATGCAAGTGAAGAGCAACTAAAATTTTTAACTAAATTAGTAGAGAAATCAAACATTCAAAAAAATATGAAATTAACACTTTTGTTATTAATGAGCTTATATATAACAACTCCACAAGTTAAATATGATAGTAACGCGGTAGCAATTTCTAAAACATTTACTAAGCAAAATATACGAGAAATCATAAATAAATATAATTTAACAAACATAGAATATATTTTAAAAAATCAAAACAACTTTTGGGCTTATTATAATGCTACAATGGAAAATAAAAGTATGAATGAGCAGGATCAAGAAGCCAGTTTAAAATTGTTTTATTATGTCAATGAATATTTAGGATATGATTTTGAAAATCAACTAAAAAAAATACAAGATCGTAATATAATCGTGGATGATGAATTTTGTCAAGCAAACGATGCGTATGGGATGCATACCAAAGAAACTGATGATATATATCTAATGGAAGAGACTACTTTAGACACAAGGATCCATGAAAATATTCATCATCATTTTGATTTTCCAAATTCATATGAAATTGTAAATAATAGCGGTCAAAAAAAACCTCCACGTTTTATTTGGGGTATAGCGCTAGAAGAGGCACTCGCAAGTGATATTTCTGGTGAAATTATTTCTACAGATGGATTTCCAGATTCTTATCCAGAATTAAATACTTGTCTTCAAGGATTATATACAACATTCGGAAAAGAAAATATATTAAAAATATTAAGCAGCCCAGATTTTTTAGAACAACTTTATAATGAATTAAAATCTTGCAACTTAGATGAAACAGAAATAGTAAGATTCTTTACAAGACTTGATTTTTTACATAGTTTTAGTATAAATGCGCCAATGGATGGGGTAAATTTAGATGTATTAAAATATTCCCTAAGTGAGCATTTGATTACAATTTATGAAGCCAAAACAGGTTTAGATTGGCAAGATAGTTTAAAAATGCAAGCAATCGTTTATGCCTTAAATCAACGACTAAATATAGAGAATATAAAAAATTATGAAACGAGTGAAGGCTTAAAGTATTTAAATGAGACAATTCCATTCTTATCAAAGAAAGATTTTTTGAAACAATATAATATTGAATTAGATTTTAATTACTTATCTGTTGTAACAGAAACTATGAATCAAAATTGGTCGGGAGATCTTAGTCTTAAAATACAAAAAGAAGGTATACTATCTTGTGACGAAATAGATACTTATCTTTATAGTTTTGAGGGTGAAAAGCTAATAAATCAAAGCTGTTATAGTAGCTGGGAAGTATACAACAACACTAGACTAGAGAAATATCAAGTTCCAAAAGAAGACTGGCACTACTATAATCAAGATTTACAATTTGGGATGAGCTATGTCGATATGATTTTAGATAACAAACAATTATCAGAACAAGAAAAAAGCTATTTTATCAAAAAATTACCAGACTTTATGGCACTTCACCCAGAAATGTTTGAAGATAATCGCGCAAATCCTATGCTTTTTACATATTTATATTCTGCATATATCAATTGTACTAGTAAAGAAGATATTATAAAATTATTTTGTGAAGAAGATTATCTGTATCAAAATTGTGGAGATTTTTATTTAAATATTCTAAGAGAAGACAGAATATTTGATAAAAATACTCAAAAAGAAATACTAAGAACAATGGGCTTATATCAAAGATACCGTTCTATAATATATAAATTACTATCAGAAAGAAAAATAACAGAAGAAGAATATTTCTCTTTGATAAATGAATTTGTTTCATGGATTTCAAAAAATCCAGAATTAGTAAAATTTTATTCACACTCAGGAGAAGATCTTTTAGGTCTACTTTTAAAAGATCGTCAAAGCTATCAAAGTATTTATGATGCACTAACAAAAGAAAGTGAATTACTATTCCCAATCTATGAAGTGCAACCTAATAAAATAAGAAGAAAGTAATAAATAACAATTACTTTCTTTTTTAATAAAATAACAAAACTAATAATATTCTTTTAAACCTGCTATTTGTATGATAAAATGAGTATGGTGAAAAGTATGTATAACTATATTAAAGGATATGTAAAAATTCAAGAAAACAATTATATAGTAATAGAAAATAATGGAGTTGGTTATCAAATTTTTGTTGGAAATCCATTTAGTTTTCCAACTGACAAAGAAATAACAATTTATACTTATTCTTATATTCGAGAAGATGAATATAGCTTATATGGTTTTTTAAGTACTGAAGAAAGAAACCTTTTCTTAAAACTAATTAATGTAAAAGGATTAGGTCCTAAAATGGCCATACCCATGCTTGCTACTGGAAGCGTTAGTGGAATTATTGATGCAATTGATCGAGAAAACATATTATATTTAAAGAAATTTCCTAAAATAGGAGATAAAGTAGCTCGTCAAATTATATTAGATTTAAAAGGAAAATTAGCTGTTTCAGAAAATTTTACACCTTTAAATTCCCATGATGAACTAATTAGTGTATTAGAAAGTCTTGGATATAAACTTGCAGATATTAAAAAAATTATTCCAGAAATTACTTCCGATCTTCCAATAGAAGCACAGGTAAAAGAAGCCTTAAGGCTCTTATTAAAATAATGAGAATTGGAATAGACATTGACGATACAATCACAGAAACAAAAAGAGAAATATCCAAACAAATTAAGAAGTTTCGTCGTCAATATAAATTAAAAAGATACAATGAATTTCATCAATTAAGTGATGAAAATTTTACTAAATTTATGACGGAATATGGAAGTAAAATATATCTGGAAATGAAAATAAAAAAAAGAGCAATTGAAGTAATTCGTAAGTGGTATGAAGAAGGACACGAAATTTATTTTATAACAGCTAGAGCAGAAAGTGATTGTAAAAATATTGAAGAATATACAAAACTTTTTTTAAGAAAAAATATCATTCCTTACCACTATATTATGTTTAACTCTAAAAACAAGGGTGTGGATACGGCAACATTAAATCTAGATGTTTTTATAGATGATAGAGAAAGTGTGTTAGATACAATAAAAGGCCCTTTTTTAATAAGAGTAATTGCAGATAAGAAAAACTATAGTAAATACAAAAAAGCACGAAATTGGAAAGAAATTGAAGAGATTGTTAGCACTCTTTAAGAGGTTATAAAATGGAAAAAGAAAGAATATTAGATGCAGATATAATTGAATCAGATCAAACAGAAGAAAATATTCGTCCTCAAAGTTTATCAGAATATGTTGGACAAACCGAAATAACAGAGAATTTAAATATTTTTATAGAAGCAGCTAAGATAAGACACGAATCATTAGATCATGTCTTGCTTTATGGTCCACCAGGTCTTGGAAAAACAACACTTGCTCATATTATTGCAAATGAACTAGGAGTAAATATTAAAACTGCATCTGGTCCATCTTTAGAAAAAAGCGGCGATCTTGCAGCAGTATTATCTACATTAGAGCCTGGAGACGTTTTATTTATAGACGAAATACATCGTATGCCAAAATTCATAGAAGAAATATTATATCCTGCTATGGAAGATTTTGAACTTGATATAGTAATTAGTAATGATGGACATAGTAGAAGTATTAAAATTGATCTACCTCCATTTACATTAGTTGGAGCAACCACAAGAGCTGGAGACATATCAAGTCCATTAAGAGATCGTTTTGGTATCATATCAAAATTAAATTACTATACAGACGATGAATTATTTCAAATTATCAAAAGAACAAGCAGGGTACTTAAAATGGATATAAATGATAAATCTGCCAAAGAAATAAGTAAACGTTGTCGAAAAACTCCTCGTATCGCCAATCGTCTGTTTAAAAGAGTACGAGATTTCGCATTAGTAAAAAAAGAACAAGAAATTGATCTAGAAACTACTTTAGATGCTCTTCAAAAACTAAAGGTGGATCCATATGGATTAGATGCAATTGATACAGAATATCTAATGGCTTTGATTACCAAATTTAATGGTGGACCAGTAGGAGTAGAAACAATTGCAACAAGCATTGGAGAAGAAGTATCTACTATTGAAGACGTTGTAGAACCATTTCTTTTACAAGAAGGTTTTATAAAAAGAACGCCAAGAGGAAGAGTAGTTACCGAAAAAAGCTATGACCACTTAAAAATTGCTCATAATAATACATTTTTTTAAAAAGAATTATGGTTCCCAAAAGAAGACAAGAGAAAATTCTTCTTTTTTTATGTCTTACTAAAAATAATAATATTAATAATTGCATTATGTGAAGAAAACGGTTATAATAACACCAATTTCTAAAAAGGGTGATTAGTATGATGTGCAAGTTAATTTCTTCCGATAACAAAATAATTGAAATACCATATTACGAAATGGAGAATACTTGTAAATTCTTAGTAGATGAGTATTTGAATAGTGAAAATAAAAAAGAACAATATCAACGAAGCCTAAAGTTTTATAAATTTATAAAGCAATATAAAACTTTTTCGCCATATTTTGATTTTGTTCTACTACATATGGGATATACATTGCAAAATCCATTATTTATTTCTGATACCATTCTAAAAGTAAAACAAGATGAAGGTATTAATTATTATTTTGCAGAATATCAAAAAGAAGATTTGTCTCGTCTTAGTAAAGCACGTTTATCAAATCCGATATTAATGCAAGGAAAAGAAAATAACATCAATAGAATTAAATTAACAAAAAAATATAAAAATATACCAGAGGGATTTATAACTAGTGACTTAAATTTATTATCATTAAAAGGATATTATGATTTGCATGATTTTTGGGCTTCTCTTTGGATTCATGAACTTATGAAAAAAAGAAAAGATGTGTGTGAAGACTACTTACAAAGAAAAGGTAGTGATATGATTTTATATAATCCTGCAGACATGTTATTAGATTATTACCCATGGATTCGCTTTTGTTCTTATAATACTGATAATAAACCAACATATTTAGCATATTATAATGGAAAAAGAAATTCAGACTTACAAAATGAGTTTTTAAAAGAATTGCAAAATCAAAGAAGATTAACAAAACAAAATATGATAGATATAAGCGAAGAATAGACAAAATTCTTCTTTTTCATTATAATGGAAAAAGTAAAGAAGGAAAATAGTATGAATTTAGAAGATTTTAATTACGAACTACCTGAGCAATTGATTGCTCAAACACCTCTTAAAACCAGAACCGATTCAAAATTGTTAATTTTAGATCGGGAAAGCGGTGAATTAGAACATAAACATTTTAATGATATTTTAGATTATTTAAAGAAAGATGATGTGCTTGTAATAAATGATACAAAAGTAATACCAGCAAGATTAATTGGGGAGAAAACAGAAACCAAAGCAGTCATTGAACTATTACTTTTAAAAGACTTAGGAGAAAATACTTGGAGCTGTTTATCACGTCCTTTTAAAAGACTAAAAGAAGGAACAGTATTATCATTTGGAAACGGATTATTAAAAGCACAAGTAATCAAAAAAGAGACAGAGGGAATTGTTGAGGTAAAATTTATTTATGAAGGAATATTCTTAGAAATTTTAGACCAACTAGGACAAATGCCACTTCCTCCATACATTCATGAACAACTTCTAGAAAAAGATCGTTATAATACTGTTTATGCCAAAAATATTGGAAGTGCTGCTGCACCAACTGCTGGACTCCATTTTACAAAGGAACTATTAAATAAAATAAAAGAAAAGGGAATTATTATTACAAACGTGACTCTTCATGTTGGGCTTGGAACATTTCGACCAGTAGAAACAGAAGATATTTTAAAACATCACATGCATAGTGAATATTTTGAATTAAGTGAAGAAAGTGCAAATATCTTAAATAAAGCCAAAAAAGAGAATCGAAGAATTATAGCAGTAGGAACAACTTCTACAAGAGTTTTAGAAACTGTAGCGTTAAAATATAATGAATTCAAAAAGTGTTCTGGCAATACAGATATTTTTATCTATCCAGGATATAAATTCAAAGCTATTGACTGTTTAATTACTAATTTTCATTTACCAAAAAGTACATTAATCATGCTAGTAAGTGCTCTAGCTGGAAGAGAAAATATTTTGCACGCTTATCAAAGTGCAATAGAAAATCATTATCGTTTTTTCTCATTTGGAGATTCCATGTTTATTAAAACAGAAAAAAAGGACTAATTATTGTCCTTTTTCTTTGTTTTAAATTCTAAATAAACCTCCGGTTTAAAACGATGCTCTAATACTTCGACACTACCATTATCAGCTTCTTCTAATTCTAAAGTATCTACAAGAAAGTATTTATGTTGTAAATAATCTTTTCCATCTTTACTAACAGGATCATCCCAAGTTAAATCTAAATGTAACCATTCCTGATCAACTTTAACAGCATTCCAAACATGTCCTTCATTTTGTTCTTCTAAATCTTCTGGTGTAGTAGCAATTTTATAATTTGGAACTCTAAGACGTGTTAAAAATATAGCCATTAAATCAGTATATCCATTACAAGTGGCATAGCCTTCAAATAATGGGCCATAAGCCAAATAAGATAAATAATTTGATTCACCATTTTCATTTCTTGTAACATCATATTTAGTGTGATTTATAATATAATCATGCATGGTTTTAATTTGATCATATAGGGAATCTTGGAAATTAATCTCATTTGCAATAATTTCATCCATTTTTTCTTCAATTTTTAGAATCTGTTCTTCTGAGTATAAATATTCTACTTGAACAGTAATTTCTCCAGATTCAGACAATGTAGTTTTAATATTAGAAAAGCTATTATAAGGATGAACGTAATTATTAATGTGTGTAAGCATATTTTGATCTTGACTAAATTCTTTCATATCTTGAATACAAGAAGTATACTCACTAGGGCAGTAAAAAGTAAAATTAGACCATCCAGAATTAACTATGGTAAAGAAAATACGTTTTAAATCACCCTTACTAAGTGGTAAAAAAGAATCTGTGTTTTGAATAAAAAGAAAAGAATCTTTTTTATAATAATCATTATGTTCTTGATCATTATATAAAGGTGTTTTTTCAATTAAAGTAGAAAGTTGTGTACTAATTGAAGATACATTAGATAAAAGTAAAATAAGAAAAACACAACAAATAAATGGAAAGATCATCTTTTTTAAAAACTTCACAAAAACCAACTACTTTCTAAAAATAATTCTAACATTAAAAAAAGAAGTAATCAAATAATTACTTCATTCCTTTAACTTTTTGTGATAATCTGCTTTTTTGACGACTAGCAGTATTTTCTTTAATTAATCCTTTACTAACAGCTTGATCTACATATTTTTGAGTATCAGAAAGTAATGTAGTAGCTTTTTCTTTATCGTTTGCAGCAATTGCTTTATCACAATCTTTAATTAAATTCTTAACACGAGCTTTTAATTCATGATTGTTATCTGTTTTCTTTGCAATAACTTTAATCGCTTTTTTAGAACTTTTAATATTAGCCATAAATATCTCCCTTCTATACCTAATTCAAGTACCATTTTAACAGAATTATATGAGGAATGCAACGAAAAAATACCATTTTAAAAGCGATAAAAAAACTTACTTAACATTTTTTTGATAAAAATCAATTACTAAATGTTGTGTTGTTATAAATACCTGGAAAAAGTAAAAAAAAAATATTATAATAAGTAGGAATTCCATATTTATAATTAGTTTATAATAGTATGGCCATAAATATGGAATTCAACTCAAATATTGGTTTAAAAAAATGCAAGAAAAATTATAGTTTAAAAGGGGATAAAGCTATTGGTTTGTCGATCACCGTTCCCCTTGGTTCGACCGTGGTGCAGCATTCCACATTGGTAGTGGTGTTGGAGTGTTTGCACTTGATGATGCGTATGGGCAAGCAAATGGTGGTGATAGTTTTCGCGTGTCTTTACTATGACAAAAAAATACAAATAGGTGAAACGAAAGTAAAAATGTCATAGATGCTTTATTCCCATTCGAAAGAATAAATACATAAACAAAAGAGGAAAAAATTTTTTCTCTTTTTTCATATCTTTTAAAATTTGGAGCAAACTAAAATTGGTGATAGTATGAAACAAATGTCTTTTTTAGATGCTGCAGCAAATTATAAAGGAAATAAAATATTAGTTGGAGAAACTACTTTTAAAAATAAAACAGTATGTCATTATCAAGTTCTAGAAAAAGATCAAAAGAATGTTGGTCATGATGCAGGAGATTATTTTACAATTAAATTTACAAAACAAATATTAGAAGAAAATAAAATGGCAATTCAAAAAGAAATTGAAAAGATACTTCGTTTGTTTTTAAAAAAATATCATAAAGATAAACCTATATTAGTAGTTGGACTTGGTAATGCAGAAGTACTAGTCGATTCATTTGGAAGTAATGTAACAAATAAAATGATAGCTACTAATCACTACAATGATTTTTTAACAATTCCAAATATTGCTTTAATAAATCCAAGTGTCATGGCAAGAACAGGAATATCATCATTCAAACTAATCGAATTATTAGTAAGGGACTTAAAGCCAGATACTATTATTATGATCGATTCTCTAGCAACACAAGAATTCGATTCGCTAAACCGTGTGATAGAAATAAGCGATACAGGAATAATTCCAGGAAGCGCATTAAAAACAAACAAAGAAATTAATCGAAATACTTTTAACATTCCTATATTAAGTCTTGGCATACCTTTTCTTTTAAAAAGAGAAGAAGGATTGTTAGAAAGTATTTATCTAGAAAAAGAATTAGAAGAATTATCTAACTTAGTAGCAAAAAGTTTAAATCGTACACTTTTATTTTAATTCGACATATTATGAATCCTTACTGCCATATAATAGCAAAAAGAGGGATAATATGAAAAAGCGTTTTATTGCCAAAAGAACTAGAAAAAAATTAGGGCTTAAAGTAATCGCCTTTTTTTCGCTTGTTCTTTTTTTCTTTTTCTTCTCTTTTCATTATACAGTAAAAAATATGAAAGAAAATATGACCCAAGAAGAAATAGTAAATATGATATTTCAAAATGGAATGGGGAATTATAAATTATTTGAATTTCTAAAAATGAATCCAACAGAATTTTTATTTGCAAGCACGTTAGGAATCAATTTATCCAAAAGCGAAACGGTATTTCAAGAAGAAGAGGAACTAGGAACCATTTATGAATATGTACCAGATCCAAGTCCTAAAAGTGAAGTAAAAGATCCTATAATATACATTTATAATACTCATCAAACGGAAGGGTACAGTAAACATGGCATAAGTGAGTATAATATTACTCCAACAGTCTTATTTGCAAGTTATTATTTACGAGAAAAACTAAATGATTTAGGATTACAAACAATAGTAGAAACAACACAAATGAGTGAAATACTAAGAATAAATCAGTGGTCATATAGTCATTCTTATGATGCAAGTCGTTATCTTATTTTAGAAGCGAAGAAAAATCATGCTCATTTATCATACTTTATAGATATCCATAGAGATGCTATACCTTATGAATCATCTACAACAGAACAAGATGGTAAAAAATACGCTAAAGTATTATTTGTAGTTGGAAAAGAACATTCAAATTATGAACAAAATCTAAAACTAGCGAGCACTTTAAATGAATTATTAAAATCAAAAGTAAGCTCTATAACAAGAGGTGTGATTGGAAAAGAAGGAAAAAATGTAAATGGAATTTATAATCAAGATATCAGTCCTGGAAGTCTTTTAATTGAAGTAGGAGGCCAATACAATAATATAGCGGAAGTAACTAACACAATGGAAATTTTGGCTACTGTATTAAAAGAATATATTGAGGAGCATGAATCGTGAAAAAGAAAGACAAACCAAATTGGTTTTTTAGAATATTGGGAGTACTTTTTCTAATTTATATCTCCTTAAATATTGCTATGAGTGCAGGATATTACGAAGCAAAATTAAATGAAAAAACAATACTTACAGAAGAAAGTATGAAACAATTTGAAAAAGATATCAAAGAAGGAAAAGAAGTTGATATTAATGACTATGTAGTAGAAAAAAATCGTGACTTTTCTAATAACACTACCAAAACAGGAGTTTTTTTCTCTAAAATAGTAGAAGATTTTATGTCCGAAGGAATATTAAAAATGACAGATATACTGAAGAAGTTATTTACCTAATTTTATTTCTTGTGTATAATAAACATTAGGTGATTTTTCTTATGATGAAACAACAAAATATTCGTAATTTCTCGATAATTGCTCACATTGATCATGGAAAAAGTACTCTTGCAGATCGAATACTAGAAATAACAGGTGCTATTACAGAACGTGAAATGAAAGAACAAATGCTTGATAGTATGGATCTTGAAAGAGAAAGAGGAATTACCATTAAATTAAATGCTGTTTCTCTAAACTATAAAAAAGATGGCGAAGAATATCTTTTAAATTTAATTGACACTCCAGGTCATGTCGATTTTTCTTATGAAGTAAGTAGATCTCTTGCTGCTTGTGAAGGAGCAATTTTAGTTGTTGATGCAGCACAGGGAATAGAAGCTCAAACACTAGCTAATTTATATCTTGCATTAGAGCAAGACTTAACCATTATTCCTGTAATTAATAAAATAGATTTACCAAATGCGAATATCCCTAAAGTGTTAGAAGAATTAAAAAATGTTTTAGGATTTAAAAGCGAAGACGTATTACTTTGTAGTGGCAAAACGGGAGAAGGAGTAAAAGAATTAATCGATGCTGTAATTGAACGAATAGATCCTCCTAAAATAAATAATCAAGATCCACTAAGAGCTTTAATATTTGATTCCTATTTTGATCCATACAAAGGAGTAGTTGCTTTGATAAAAGTAGCAGATGGCTCTTTAAAGGTCGGAAGTACGATACGCTTTATGGCTACAAATACTGAATTTTTAGTAACAGAACTTGGGGTTCATAATCCAAAAGAAGAAAAATGGGATACTCTAAGAAGTGGTGAAGTAGGTTATCTTTGCGCAAGTATAAAAGAAATTAGTTCGGTTCATGTAGGAGATACTATTACTTTAAAAAGTCATCCTGCCAAATCCCCAATTGTAGGGTATAAACCAATGAAACCAATGGTCTACTCTGGAATTTTCCCAGTAGAACCAAATCGTTATGAAGCATTAAAAGAAGCATTTTTTAAACTTAAATTAAATGATGCTGCATTAACATTTGAGCCAGAAACCAGTGATGCATTAGGATTTGGATTCCGTGTTGGATTTTTAGGATTATTACACATGGATATCATTATGACGAGAATTGAAAGAGAATTTGATCTTGCAGTTATTGCTACAAGTCCAAGCGTAATTTATGAAATAACATTATCAAACAATGAAGAAATTACGATTGATAGTCCAAATAAAATGCCAGAAAGTGTGAAAATAAAAGAAGTAAGAGAACCTTTTATTTATACAAATATTATAGTTCCATCAGAATATATTGGAGCTATTATGGAACTTTGCCAAAATAAAAGAGGAATTTATAAATCTTTAGAATATATAGATGAAACAAGAGTAAATATTCACTACGAAATTCCACTTTCTGAAATTGTTTATGATTTTTTTGACAAATTAAAAAGTACAACAAAAGGATATGCATCATTTGATTATGAAATAGTTGGATATCGCCCAAGTAAACTTGTAAAAATGGATATATTACTAAATGGCGAAATTGTAGATGCACTATCTGTAATAGTTCATAAAGACTTTGCCTATTCAAGAGGAAGAGTAATTGTTTCGAAATTAAAAGAATTAATACCACGCCAACTTTTCCAAGTACCAATACAAGCAAGTGTAGGATCTAAAGTAATCGCAAGAGAAAATATTAGTGCTATGAAAAAAAATGTATTAGCAAAATGTTATGGTGGAGATATTACAAGAAAAAGAAAACTTTTAGAAAAACAAAAGGAAGGAAAAAAACGCATGAAAATGGTCGGAAGTGTAGAGGTGCCACAAGAAGCCTTTTTAGCAGTTTTAAGTGAGGAAAAATAAAATGAGTACTAGTTTAGCGAAAGAAAGAGAAACCTTAGAAGTTCAAAAGCTAGTTGCTTTAAAAAACGCTTACATAAAAGCCTCCAATCAAAAAATGAATAATGAAGAAAGAATGAATTTAATAAATGAATTTTTAATTCAAATGATTCCCACCTGCAAAGATTCTGGAAGAATAAAAGATTTAAAGGAACAATATTGGAAAATGGTAGTAGATGACATAAATTTAAAAAGAATGGACCAAACTCCAATCGATCAAGTGAAATTACATACAAAAGGAAGACCTACTTTTTCAAATTCTTATAAAGAAGCGGAAGAATATTACTATGAAAATCGAGATATATTAATTGATCAAAAGCAAAAACTAGTTGCTTTAAAAAATGCTTATATCAAAGCAGCAAGCCAAGAAATAAGTAATGAAGAAAGAATGAATTTAACTGTAAAATTTTTATGGCAAATTGTTGATCAACAATTTGATCTGCCCCCTATACTAGATTTAAAAGCTCAATATTGGAAGATGGCAGTAGATGATTTAAATTTAAAAAGAATAGAACAAGAATTAAAAAAAGGAGTCACCAAAAAATGAAATCAGTATATATTCATATTCCTTTTTGTAAAAGTATTTGTAGTTACTGTGATTTTTGCAAAATGTTTTATAATCCCAAATGGGCGCATGATTACTTACTAGCATTAAAAGAAGAAATAAATGATCAATACATGGGAGAAGAAATAACATCCTTATATATTGGTGGAGGAACTCCTTCTTGTCTAAGTAAAAAAAATCTAGATTATTTACTTAAAATTATCACAATTTTTAACTTATCTAAAGATTGTGAATTTACATTTGAATGTAATCTAAATGATATTAATGAAGAACTTTTGATTACATTGAAAAATGCTAATGTAAATCGTTTAAGTATTGGAATAGAATCATTTGATGAACAAAAACTCATATTAATGGGAAGAAATCATACATTTAAAGATGCCGAAGATAAAATTCGTCTAATAAGACAATTAGGATTTCAAAATATCAACATTGACTTAATTTACGGAATACCAAAAGAAACCAAAAAAACACTAAAAAAAGATTTAAAGAAAATTTTAAAATTAAATCCAGAACACATTAGTACTTACAGTTTGATACTATCAGAGCACACTCTTCTTCATGTAAATGGGATAAAACCAATTGATGAAGACTTAGATGCATTATTTTATAAAATAATCTGTAAGAAATTAAAAAGAAAAAAATATCAGCATTATGAAATCAGTAATTTTTCCAAAAAAGGCTTTGAATCAAAACATAATGTAGGGTACTGGAATAATCAAGAATACTATGGCTTTGGTCTTTCTGCATCAGGATATATTGATTCAATACGTTATACAAACACATTTAACTTAACAAAATATTTGCGCCATGAATTTGATGGGTCAAAAGAAATACTTACCCCCTCAGATATTTTAGATAATGAAATCATGCTAGGATTAAGAAAATTAAAAGGAATTAATTTAGAAGAATTCGAAAAAAAATATGGAATTTCATTAGAAGAAAATTATCCTGTAGAGCCCTTGTTAAAAAAGAAAGAATTAATAAAAAAAAGAGGATATATTTATATCAATCCGGATAAACTATATATAATGAATGAAATACTCATGAAATTAATATAGAAAAGGTGAAGATATGAAAATTCTTTTATTAATTCTTTTTTTATTTTTTCCAGTAGAAGTATTTGCCTCTGGTGGTTATTTAAAAGATTTTGAAGTAAAAAATGGAACTTTACTAACCAAGTTTAATGAACAAAATAATATTTATACTATAAAACTAAATGAAGAAGCAAACGAAGTAGAATTTACTTATCAATTAGAAAATGATTCCGACAAACTTGAAATCATTGATAATAAATATGAAGAAACCTTAGAAAACATTATGATTATTAAAGTAAAAAGTGAAACGGAAAACGAAACTCAAACCTATACTTTTTATCTTGAAAAAGAGCAAACTGCACTTGTAGCTACAATAGAAGATACAACAAACACATTAAACATTACCAAACAAAAAAGAAGTCCTTTTTTAGCACCAAGCATCATTCTAATATGCTTAAGCATTATATCTATATTATTTTATTTTTTAATATTTCGCTTTTTTAAGAAAAAAGTTTAGTTTTTGATTAAAGCTGCATTAAGCTAAAATGCATTGATATTTTTAATAATTATAATATAATAGAAAAAGCTTAAGAAAGGTGGATATTATGGCATATTATAATAGAAAGGGTGAAATACTAAAAAGAGAACAAATGGAATATTTGTCATCTGGAAATTGTGCTTTTGTGTGTCATAATAATGAAATAATATTTAAAGAATACTTTTCTGATACCGTAACAAGTTGTAGATTAACGGCCAAATTATTTGATTTGTTAAAGGATATAGATGACAAACACTTTATAAAACTGTTTGAAATTTATAGTGACATGGATGCATCTAAATTAATGCAAAAAAAATTTATCGTTGATGCTTATACAGCAAAATATTATAGCGATGATTCAATCAATGCATTATATGAGCCTGTTGACTATACACTCGATAATTTTAGTGAACTAGAAAAATTATTTGATACATTTACTAATAATTCAATAGTTGCAGATGATGTAAAAAGAAAAAACGCAATACTAAGTTATAGTGGAATTATTATAATAGATCCAGACACATTTTATACAGTCTCTCTTCCAAAACAAGACATAGCAATTGCAAATAAAAAAGAACTATTAACTTTATTTAGAAGTATTTGTGTAAGTGGTATAAAAAAAAGAAAGAATAAAGAAGAAATTTTAAAAAAAATTATTTTAGATTTAGCTAACATAAAAGTGGATAATAAAACTGATGTAACTCATGAAATTTGCAAAAAACTAAGTTGTGTCAAAAAACCAATGGATTATTTAATAAAATAAAGATAATATAAGGAATATATTGTTTTTAAAAGATCCCATTTATAGCTTTAAAATATTATGCTACATAAATAAAAGTACCAAATAAAAATCACCAACATATCATGTAATAGGTGATTTTTTTGAAACAAATAGCTCATCGTGGATATCATCAAAACGGAACAAAAGAAAATACGATAGAAGCTTTTAAAAAAGCAATAGAAAGTGAGCAATATGTTGGTTTTGAATTTGATATACGAACCACAAAAGATGGCATTTTTGTAATTCATCATGACCTTTTCATCGATGGAAATTTAATTCGTTTCTTAACCTATCAAGAATTAAAAGAAAAATATAATATTCCCACTTTAGAAAACGTTTTAAATCTTAAAACAGATAAAATTATGCTTTTAGAAATAAAAGAAGCCAATATTGATACACTAGCATTAAATAAAATAATAGAAAAATATCCAAATACAAATCTTTATATTGATTCCTTTGATAATTCTGTAATACATAAAATGATGAACTATAAAAATCATGCCAAATATGGAATACTAAATTATGTTTTAAATAGTGAAGAATCATACAAAAATTATGACTTTATCGGATTACTCTCAGGGGTTATAACAGATGACTTAATATCTTTTTTTGAAAAAAATAAAATAGAAATTTTTATTTATGGAATATGGAACAAAAGAAAAATTGGACATTATAAAAATGCGTTTTACATTGTCGATTAACAAATCTTTAAAAATAAAAAACCTTATGTTATAATGAGTCATAATAGGAGTTGAGTAGAGATGGATGAAAATATGGAAAACACCAAAGAAATAAAAAATTTGAGTCAGCTACGTAATGATACAATTGACTCATTAGAAGTAACAGAAGAAATACTAGAAGAACTAGATGAAAATATGGTAAATAGTACTGAAGAATTTGAATCAATAGTGGAAAATCAAGAAGAAAAAAAAGAAGAAGAACAAAAAAAGAAAGGTTTAAAAGAAAAAATACAAAGCCTAAAAAAGAAATGGAACCAACTTTCAAAGAAAAAGAAAATTGGTATAACTATTACCATACTTATTCTAATTGCTTTAATAACGATAGTAATTATAGTATTATTACCAAAAAAGAAAGAAAATGATACAACAAAAGAACCAGATGTAATTTTAAAAGAAAATAACTATCGATATGAAAATGGCATGCTAATATTTTTAGATAAAAACGAACAAGAAATCGGAAAATATGAATGTCAAAACAAAGATCAAGAAAAATGTTATGTAGCGAAAAATTCTATAGAAGATTCTTTTGATGAACCAAAAAAAATCTATGAAAATGAAGAATTAGTAACTACATGGACAAACTTTATATTAGATCAATATGCCTTTATTTATGATAACGAAGAGGTAGAAAATGGTTTAGTAACACTTTATGATTTTAAAGAAAATAAAGCCCTAGATACCTATACTTTAGTAAAACAATATCCTTCCCTTGAAAATATGGTTATTCTAAAAAATAAAGTAGACCAATATGGACTTTATCGCATAACACTAGAAGGGATAGAATCTGTAATACCAAATACTTATGATTATTTAGGTGTAATAGAATACAATAAAAAAGAAACCAATAAAATAGTGGCAAAAAGAAATAATAAATGGTATTTAACTGACTTACAAGATAAAACCTTAACGAAAGCAATTGATTATGAAATAAAAGATTACAATGATTCCCATATAAAAATAAAAGATGAAAATGGCTTTTATCATTTAGTTGACTACAATAATGTAGAAATAAATCAAGATAATTACGAATATATTGATTTAATTGATTCTTACGTCCTATTTATAAAGGATAAAAAAATGTATGTCCGAGATTATGAAAATCATAAAATGCATATAAATGGGTTAGAACTTGATAATACTTTTTATCTACCAATCAATATCTATAGCAAAGAAAATCAAAAACTAATTAAAACAGAGAAAAGCTATGAAATATCTTATCAAGGAAACATCATGAAAATAGAAGTGCAAAAGCAAATGGATAAAAAGACTTATCAAATTAACTTAAACGAAGGAAGAGTAAGTGCAAATCTTGCAAATTTAGATTATTTTGATGGAACATTATATCTATATGAAGATACTGAAAAAACATCTTTATTAGGTACTTATGAATGTACAAATAAAAACACCATCGGAGATGAAACAAATGAATTAAATAATTGTAAGATTGCTAGAGAATCGTTTTACCAAGAAAATGATCAAGAAGTAGACCAAAAAGAAAATTTAGGCACACTTCCAATTTATAATAAGCGCTTTGCTTTTATTGAAGATGGTACTTCATCAAATGAAACAATCGTTTTGTATGATTTAAAAGAAAACGAAACAAAAGCACGTTATAAAAATGTTGATGCTGGAGCTTATACCAAAAATAATAATTTAAATTTAGTGACAACAAACGGAAGTATTATTCTTGCCCAAACAACTTCTAATAAATTTGGTGCCATAAAAATTGATTATGAAAGTGTATCATCAGCAATCGGTTTTAACTATCAGCACTTAGAAAGAATTGGTTTTTACTATTTAGCGCAAGATAGTAGTGGTTACTATTTAATTGATCAAACAGGAAAAAGAATTACTGATGCCTCTACAAACAAAATAGCCAATTATAATGATATTTCAAAATATGTTACAAGAAAAAGTGGTACAGAGTATTTCTTATATCCATTTAACGGAAATGGAATAGGAAGTGGAAAATCATATATAGAACTTTATGATACACATTATGCAGTAGTATCAAATGGAACATTAAAACTATTTGATTACCAAGATCATACGAAAGATTTATTAGAAGGACAAACAGTGCCAAAATTAACTTCTACAGACTACACAAATAAAACAACTCCTGCCTTTAAAATGAATATAGGAAAAGATATTGTATCAATAGAAGTATTAAAAGAAGATGGAAAATACGAGGTCGTTAAAATAAATCTTAATAAAGTTGAAACACCAGAAAACGAGGAAGATAATAGTGACGCAGAATAAAGAGCAAAAGAAAAAAGTACTTACAGTTATTATTGTTCTTTTAGTCATTTTCCTTCCTCTTTCCATCTGTTCTTTTGTTCTTCATAAGTTAGATGAACAAAACCCACGTCATAAAGTAATAGAAAATCCAAATCATGAATTTAAATATAATGGAAAATTATATTTTTACAATGTTTCAGGAAATCTACTAGGTACTTATGAGTGTAAAAACATAGAAGGTATTTGTGATTATGCAACTAGTTTTGAAGATGACAAATTATACTCCATTGATTCTTACAAAAGTCCTGATACAAAGATAAATATTATAAACAATCGCTATGCTTTTTTAATAGATGCTTCTGATACTAAAAATGCAAAACCATTTTTATTTGATATTTCAAATAACAGAATATACACAACATATACATCAGTAAAAAACTATGGAATAGGAATTGAAAACGATTTATTTATTGTTGGAAATGACGCTTTAAAATATGGAGTACTAAGTCTCCAAGGAGATCCACAAGTTAAAGTAAAATTTGACTTCGATTTTATAGGAATCGCTAATTTATTAAACGAAGACGAAAATAAGATTATGAGTGATTTATTAGTTGGCTATCGTGATCAATTTTGGTTTTTGTTAGATATGAATGGGGCAATTTTAACTAGTGCAATTTCAAAAGAAATTGTGTCATATAACGGAAAACATATCATTGTAAAAGATAATAATGGATATGAGGTAGTAGATTATGAAGATAAAATAATCGTTTCTAATGGTCCATACAAAAATTTATCCTTTACTGGAAAATTTGTAAATATTACAGATAATTTTAATAATTTCTATGTGTATGATATCAGTACAGAAAGTGCCATAACCACTAATATTTTGGTAAAAATTACAGACAAAGTATCATCGCAAATAAATCAAAACGGAAAACTAGAAGTAATTAAAAATGGAAAAGTAATAGAGACTGTTGAAATTTCTTAAAAATTTGATAAAATAAACATATATAGCGAAGAACTAGAGGAGTATAATGAATTTCTATCAAAAGAGAATTTGTGGTAGGTGAAAACAAATATAGAATGATTTAGAAGGTTGCTAGGGAGTGTATTCGCAGAGTAACTGCGTTATCAACTAAAGAGTAAAAAATAAGGTGGTACCACGAGCAATTCGTCCTTTGTGGGGCCACTTTTTTTATTGAGGTGATAAAATGTATGAAAAAGCAATAAACTTTTTTGAAGAATTTGTAAAAAAATTTGACTTAAAAAAAGATCAAGAAAAAATAGAATCTTATTCTCATAAATATCATCATACTTACCGAGTCGTAGAAAAAACACAAGAACTATGTGATTTATTAAATTTGAAAAAAGAAGATATAGAAATTGCCAAAACAATTGCCATTTTTCATGATTTAGGAAGATTTAATCAGCTAAAAAAGACGAAACAATATAATGATATAAAATCAAATTTTGATCATGCAAAAGAAAGTACTATCATATTAAAAGAGAGTAATTGGTTTCAAAACGAATTTATTACTAAAGAAATGGAAGAAATCATTTTATTTGCAGTTTATAATCACAATAAATATGAAATAGCACCAACAAAAAATGAAAAGAATCTGTTTTTTGCGAAATTGATTCGAGATGCCGATAAATTAGTAATTATGGCTGAAATAAACGAAAATTTAATAAATTCTTCTATCTCAAAAGAAGTCTTAAAAGAATTTCAAAATGAAAAATTAATTAATAGAAAAAACATTCAAACATCACTAGATAGTTTTTTAGGAATTTTGTCATTTCCATTTGATTTGAATTTTAAAGAATCAATAATTAAATTAGAACAAGATGATATATTAAAGCCTTATTGGCTATGTTTAGAAAAAAATATAGATTCAGTATTGTTAGAAGAATTAAAAGAAATAGTAAAAAAATACTTAGAAAAAAGAAAGAAGGAAGTTTTATGTTAGGGCCAAAATATGACCATTTAAGTGTAGAACAAGGAAAATATGAAACATGGAAAAAGAAAGGACTTTTTGAAAGTGGAGACAAAGATAAAATGCCATTTACAATTGTTATTCCACCTCCAAATGTAACAGGAAAATTACATCTTGGGCATGCATGGGACACCTCTTTACAAGATATTATTATTCGTTACAAAAGAATGTGTGGATTTGATGCTTTATGGGTTCCTGGAATGGATCATGCTGGAATTGCAACACAAGCTAAGGTTGATAAAAAATTAAGAGAAGAGGGAATAAATCCTCGTGGTATGTCAAGAGAAGAATGGACTAAAAAAGCTTGGGAATGGAAAGATGAATATGCAAATACAATTTATAGCCAGTGGGGGAAATTAGGTTTATCTCTAGATTATAACAAAGAAAGATTCACCTTAGATGAAGGTCTTTCAAATGCAGTACGTAAAGTTTTTGTTGATTTATATAACGAAGGATTAATTTACCGTGGCGAAAGAATTATCAATTGGGATCCACTTGCCATGACAGCTTTATCGAATGAAGAAGTAATCTATAAAGAAGTAGAAGGAGCCTTTTATCATATTAAATATTTCTTAAAAGATAGTGAGGAGTATTTAGAAGTTGCAACTACTAGACCAGAAACCCTTTTTGGAGATACGGCTGTAGCAGTCAATCCTAAAGATGAACGTTATCAAAAATATATTGGAAAAACGGTTATTCTACCATTATTAAATAAAGAAATTCCTGTGATAGGAGATTTTCATGCCGATCCCGAGTTTGGAACAGGTGTCGTTAAAATTACTCCTGCTCATGACCCAAATGATTATGAAGTTGGACTTCGTCATGATTTACCAAGAGTCGTAGTTATGCATCCTAATGGAGTAATGAATGAATTTGCTGGTTGTTATGAAGGATTAGACCGTTTTGAATGTCGCAAGAAAGTCGTGGAAGATTTAACCAGTCAGAATCTTTTAATTCGTATTGAAAAAATGACACATAGTGTGGGACATTCAGAAAGAACAGATGTATTAGTAGAACCTTACTTATCAAAACAATGGTTTGTAAAAATGCGTCCTCTTGCCGATGCTGTCTTAGAAAATCAAAAAAACAAAGAAACGAAAGTAAATTTCTTGCCAAATCGTTATGAAAAAATTATGAATCATTGGATGGAAATTACCTATGATTGGTGTATTTCTAGACAACTTTGGTGGGGACACAGAATTCCTGCTTGGTATAAAGGAAATGAAGTTTATGTTGGAATGAATGCACCAGAGGGTGATGATTGGGTACAAGATACCGATGTTTTAGATACTTGGTTTAGTAGTGCTTTATGGCCTTTTAGTACATTGGGATGGCCAGAAGAAACTGAAGATTTGAAACGATATTATCCAACCAATGTCTTAGTAACAGGTTATGATATTATTCCATTTTGGGTAAATCGAATGACGTTTCAAGGGCTTCATTTTACACAGCAAAGACCTTTTGAACATTGTTTGATTCATGGATTAATTCGGGATAAATTAGGGCGAAAAATGAGTAAATCACTTGGAAATGGTGTCGATCCTATGGATGTTATTGATTCTTATGGGTCTGATGCTCTAAGATATTATTTAGCAACTTCTACGGCTTCAGGAACAGATCTTCGTTATGAAGAAGAAAAAGTAAAATCTACTTGGAATTTTATTAATAAAATTTGGAATGCTTCTCGTTTTGTTTTGATGAATACTGAAGATGTAAAAGAAATTGTTTTAACAGATTTAACAGCATCCGATGAGTGGATTTTAACTCGTTATGAAAAAACAATTAAAAGTGTTAGAAAATTTATGGATCGCTATGAATTTCAAAATGTTGGAACTCTTTTATATGATTTTATTTGGGATGATTTCTGTGATTCTTATATCGAAATGGCGAAATTTCATATTGAGGAAGAACATACTAAAAGTACTTTACTGTTTGTTTTAACTGGAATTTTAAAAATGCTTCATCCTTTTATGCCATTTGTAACAGATGAAATTTATCATGAAATGAGTGAGGAAGAAATAACAATCAGTGAGTATCCTATTTATGATAAAAAATTAGTATGGAATCAAAGTGAAGAAGCAATTACTGATTTATTAGAGTTTGTTCGTATTTTCCGTAACATCAAGCAAGAAAATAATATTGGAAAGGATTTTTCGGTATTATTACATTCAGAAATTCCAAGTCTTGCTTTGAAATTATTAAAAATTGAAGAAAAAGTAGGAGATTTCAAGGAAGGAACAGAATATCCCGTTCTTTATAAGGAATACAAGGTCAGTATTTATTATATGAAAGAAGAAACGGAAGAAGATTTACGTTTAAAAGAAAAACAAATTAGTTTATTAAAATCAAGTATAGAGCGAAGAGAAAAATTATTAGCGAATGAATCTTATGTTCAAAAAGCTCCTGCTCATTTAGTAGAAGAAGAAAAGAAAAAATTATTAGAAGAACAAGAAAAATTAGCATCTTTGCAATGATAAGAAAGGAAAAAATAGAATGGAAAATATATTAAAAATTAGGAAATGCTTTCGTTGTGGAGCAATAATAAAAGAAATCCAAACAGCTCATGAAGCAGATTGTGAAATTACTTGTTGTGGAGAAAAAATGAAAAGTGTAATCGCAAATTCTACGGATGGAGCTATTGAAAAACATGTACCTGTCATCAAAGTTTTGGATGATTCTATTCAGGTGGAAGTAAAACATGTGATGGAAGAAGAGCATTATATTGAATGGATTGCTTTTCTTTCTCCAAGCAAAGAACATTTTGTTTATCTAAAACCAAATGATATCGCAGTTGTAACTTATCAATACATTCCAAATACCAAAGTTTATGCTTATTGTAATAAACATGGATTGTGGGAAGCACACGTAGATTAAAGTTCATAAAAAACTGTTTGCATTTTTGCTAACAGTTTTTTCTTGTAATCAAATAACTCTTTTTTAGTACTCAGCAAAAGAACTTCTAAATAGGAAGTCTTAATACATTTTACAAATTCACTATGAACTTTAGATAAATGGAAACATTAAGTTTCAGACTTTGATATTGTAATATTATTTTATTGTTGATAAAATTTAATAGGGAGGTTAAAAATGTTAAATAATAGAGCAATAACCAAAGAATTAAAAAGAGGATCCATCTATGTTGAAAATGGAGACAAGACTTTAGATAGAGATTTTATAAATATTACATTAGGTAGCACCCTTAAAGTGTATGATGCTCCTGCATTACAAGTCACTGAAAAAACACCTGTCAAAGAAATAATTATACCAGAAAATGGTCTAGTTTTAATGCCTAATAAGCTATATATCGGTGCAACTAAGGAATATACTAGAACAAATGGCTTTGTTCCTATGTTAACAGGAAATGATGAACTAGCAGTTTTGGGATTAAAAACTCATATCACCGCTGGATTTGGGGATAATGGATTTGAAGGAACGTGGACTTTAGAAATTGAATGTGCTATGCCAACTATCGTATATCGTGATATGCCAATGGGGTGTATTTATTATGTTCCGATAATAGGAGATGGAAACATTTTATATCGTGGAAAGTATTTCAAACAAATTGAACCTACTGCTTCAAAATTAAATAAAGAATATGAACCAACAAGAACATTAAGAAAGGTAACGGAACATGTTAACAACAAATGAAATCAAAAAGCAAATGGAACTTGGTAATATTATCATAAAAAATACGAAAGAAGCATCCTTTCATAAACCAAATAGTGTGGATGTTCATTTAGGTAATACATTATATGTTTATGATTATCAAATATTAGATTCTAGAAAAAGTGCCGAATATTTAAAAGAATTGATGGAAGATAAACCAAAGCATTTAAAGAAAATCACGATACCAGATACTGGGTTATTATTAGAACCATATAAATTATATTTATCCAAAACCATTGAAGAAGTGGCATCAATTAACTTTATTCCAGCTTTAAACGGAAAGGCATCCTTGTCTCTTCTTGGAGTCAGCATCGAATTAAATAGTGGATATAAGTGGGCTGGATATAAAGGAGCATTGCCTCTGAATATTGTTGCTACGAAACCAACCATTATTTATCCCGATATTCCAATTGGAAATTTGTCGTTTTTCATAAGTTTAAATCCAAGTGAAAATTTAAGTGATATTAATGGTAATTCTTATGGAATATATCCTTCTGGGATGTTAAGTGGAAGTGAGATTTATCAAAGAATGCAAGGAGAAACTCCTGATATTTTGATTGATAAACAAGATAAAATTAAAATTAATCCTAATTCTGTAAACCTTACTTTAAATGAAACAATTGGAGTATATACGGAACCAGTTTTAAATATTAAGGAAAAAAATCCATATCAAAATATCACAATTCCAGACGAGGGAATGTGGTTATATCCCGATGAAGTATACCTTGGAAGAAGCAATGAATGGATGCACACCAACAAATACATTTCTATGTTAAGTGGAAGAAGTTCTTTAGGAAGACTTGGATTACATGTTCACTGCTCTGCGGGTATGGGGTCTCTTGGATATCAAGGGTATTGGCATTTAGGAATTCGTCCTACTTTACCAATAAAAATAATTAAAGATATGGAATGTTGTCAAATATATTTTTATACCCCAGATGGTCAAATAACAGAGACATATCATGGATGTTTTCAAGATTTACCAAAAGATGAATTGGGAAGCCAAATGCACCGTATCTTAAAAAAAGAAAAATAATTTAACTCAAATGGACTATTAAGAAAAAGAAATTAATGTTAAAATGTAATAAGAAGGAGATGTAATGATGAAAAAAATTATTTTATTAACAAGTGTTTTATTACTATCATTTTTATTGGTAGGATGTACAAAAGAAACTACGAAAAATATTGAAGGTTCTCTAAATGACATTATGACCAAGCTTTATGAAGGAATTGATGAAAATGAGATGCCGGGTTTAGCAGACAATGTTGAATTAAATCAAGAAAACTTTGTGAATTTTGCCTTTGTAGATAACGTAAAATACAAAGAAGCAATTGTAAGTGAACCAGTGATTGGTTCTATTCCTCATTCAGTGGTTTTAATTCGTTTAGAAAATGCTAGTGATGCCGAGGCTGTTGTAAATGATATTAAAGCAAACGCAAATCCTCGTAAATGGATTTGTACTGAAGCAGAAAACACTTATGTATTATCAAAAGGCGATTTAGTTCTATTAATTATGTCAAATGAATTAGCTGACAAAATAAAAAATAATTTTGAGAATTTAAAATAGGGGAAGAAAATGATTTTTTCAAGTATAAGTTTTCTTTCTCTTTTTTTGCCATTATTACTAAGTGTTTACTATCTATCACCTAAAAAAATTCGAAATATCATTTTATTATTATTTAGTTTATTTTTCTATTATATGGGTGAAAAATGGTATGTTTTACTACTTGTTTTCACATGCTTCGTAAATTATATTGCTGGTTTATTAATGAAAAAATATAATGCTAAAATAGTACTCATCTTAGGTCTTATTTTTAACTTAGGATTACTATTTTATTTTAAATATACGAATTTTTTCTTAAATACTTTCATAAATCTTTTTGGGTTTTCCAAAGTTACTTTAAACATAATTTTACCATTAGGTATAAGTTTTTTTACTTTTCAAAATGTAAGCTACTTAATAGATGTTTATAAAAAAGGAGTAGAACCCCAAAAAAGCTTCATTACTTATGCGACTTATATTACTTTATTTCCACAATTGATTGCAGGACCAATAGTTCGCTACCAAGATATTGAAAAAGAATTAAGTAGTCGATCAGTTACCTTTACATTATTTAGTGAAGGGGTCAAAAGATTTATTATTGGGCTTAGTAAAAAAGTATTAATTGCTGATACGATATACCAAGTATACAATACTTTTCTTACAAGTGAATTATCAGCATGTTCTTATCTTTTAATAGGAATATGCTTCACATTACAATTATATTATGATTTTTCTGGATACTCAGATATGGCTATCGGATTAGGTAAAATGTTTGGATTCCAATTGAAAGAAAATTTTAATTATCCATTAATTGCTTCATCAATTACCGACTTTTGGAGAAGATGGCACATTTCTTTATCAAGCTTTTTAAAAGATTATGTCTATATTCCTCTAGGAGGAAACAGAAAAGGTACAAAAAGACAAATATTTAATCTTCTAATTGTATGGTCACTGACAGGATTATGGCATGGAGCAGATTGGAATTTCATCTTATGGGGATTGTATTTCTTTATTTTACTGATTTTTGAAAAATTTTTCTTAAAAAAATATTTAAAAGAAGGCTTGATTGCTCATTGCTATACGTTCGTACTCATAATTCTTAGCTTTATTTTATTTAGTATTCCAGATCTAAAAGAACTTAGCATTTTTCTAAAAGGATGTTTAGGTATAAATGTAGCATTTTGGAATCAAGAATTTTTTTACTATTTTCTACAAAGTATCCCTATATTATCCATAGCACTACTAGGTATAGGGCCTTGGCTTAAAAATTATTATCAAAAATTACAGAAAGGAAAGTGGAAAAAAGGATTTTATTTTGGAGAAATATTCTTCTACTTAAGCTTATTTCTATTTGTTATAGCAAGTATTGTTGCTAGTTCTTAT
>CAJUNF010000007.1 GCA_910587775.1 uncultured Bacilli bacterium
AGTTCTTATCATCCTTTTATTTACTTTAGGTTTTAATATGAAAGATAAAATCATTGTTATAGCATTTCTTCTTATAATATTTAGTCTAGGCATCTTACAGTTTTGTATAAAAGATCAAGAATTATCTAAGATAGAGCGTCGCAGATTAACAACAATGAAAGATATTTATGAAGATTTTCCAAATAATTTAGAAAATTATTTAAGTGATCAAATTCCTTTTCGAAATAGCTTTCTAAAATTAAATCAAATATGGAATCGTAGTATTTTAAGAAATAAAGAACATAATAATTTATATATTCAAGATGATTTCTTAATTGAAAAATTATACCCTTTAAATGAATCGAGTAAAAACAATTTTATAAAGAAAATAAATGACATAACTAGTAAATACTTATCTGGGAGTAATTGCTTTTTTGCATTAATTCCAGATAAAAGCTTTTTTCTAAATGATCCAATATCTTTAAAAATAAATCATGAGAAACTAATGAATGATTTAGAAGTAAATTTAGAAATTCCTTTTATTAATACTAAAAATACTTTTACTTTAACAGATTACTTCAAAACAGATATTCACTTAAAGCAAGAAGCATATTTTAAATTCCTTCCACTTTTACAAAAATCTTTTCATTTAGAAGATTTAGAAGTTTCGTACACAGAAAAAAATGTTTCTAATTTTAAAGGATCATCATTTTATAAAGCTCCATATTCTTCTTTAGAAGAGTTAACATTTTATGAAAGTGATATAACCAAAAACGCCATTGTTTCACATTTGGAATATCAAAACAATTTAATCTATGAAGAGATGGAAGAGGATACACTTGATATGTATAATATTTTTCTAAATGGTCCAAGTAGCTTGATCAATATTACAAATCCTGCTGCCACAAATGAAAAAGAATTAATTCTTTTTAGGGACTCTTTTGCAAGTAGTCTAGCGCCTTTACTACTACCTTTTTATAAGAAAATAACACTAATTGACTTACGATACATAAAAATGGATTATGTAGCAAATTTAGTTGATTTCCAAAATAAAGATGTATTATTTATTTATAGTCCACTTATCATAAATAATAGTTCTATTTTAAAATAAAAAGCAAATCAAAAAAATTAATTTGCTTTTTTTCTATTTTATTTTATAATGTTATCAAAGATCTCAGGAGGTGGGAACATGCGCTTATCAAAATAAGTCTGGCATAAACTTTAGATTATGCCAATAATAGAAAGGCATAAAAATGTTTGAATCAAAAGATATAAGTATCACAATCCAAAATCGATACTTTATAAAAGACTTATCATTCTCCTTAAATAAAAAAGACAAATTAGCAATTATTGGAGAAGAAGGTAACGGAAAATCTACTCTTGTAAAATGTTTACTTGGGATCTGTGACTATGCAACATTAAAAGGAACAACTAATAACAAAGGAAATACAATTGGCTATCTACCCCAGCAACAAGAAAATACCAAAAAAAGCGTTTTTAACTATTTATTTGACTCTACAAATACTTATTATAATAAAATCAGTGATTTCTATAAATATTTAAACCAATTAAATATATCTGAAACACTAATTCATCAAAGCATGTCTTCTTTATCTGGTGGAGAATCTGTAAAAATAAGAATTTTGAAACTTCTTTTAGAAGATTATGATATCCTTTTTTTTGACGAACCAACAAATGACTTAGATATTGAAACACTAAAATGGCTAGAAGACTTTATTATAAAATGCGAAAAGCCAATTCTTTATGTATCACATGATGAAACTCTTCTTAAAAAAACTGCTAATATGATTATTCACATAGAGCAAAGAAAGAAAAAAACACAATGTCTTTGTAATGTGGCAAAAATGGATTACACTAGTTATATTGAAACTAGAACAAACAGTTTAGAAAATCAAACCAGAATTGCTGGAAACGAAAAAAGAGAATTCGAGAAAAAGGAAAAAACACTGAATCAAATAAAACAAAAAGTAGATTACCAATTAAATGCTATTTCAAGAAGCGATCCACATGGTGCAAAATTATTAAAGAAAAAAATGCATAGTATAAAATCCCAAGAGAAAAAATTAAACCAAACAATAATTACAGAAAAACCAGATGTGGAAGAAGAAATACATTTCTTTTTTGAAAACGAAGAAATACCAAATCATAAAATAGTTTTAGAAGAAAAAATTTCTGAATTAAAAATTGGAGAAAAGATTCTTTCTAAAAACATCGAACTAAATATCAGTGGACCATCACATGTTTGCATTATAGGAAAAAATGGAGTAGGGAAATCAACACTTTTAAAAGAAATTTATGAAAAATTAAAAAACAGAAAAGATTTAAAAGTTGGATATATGCCCCAAAACTATGAAGAAATTTTAAACTTAGAAGAAAATGTAAGCGATTTTATCACAAATCATAAAGCCTCCGAAATAACAAAATCAAGAATGTATTTAGGGAATATGAATTTTACCAAAGAAGAAATGACTACGAAAATTAAAAACTTAAGTAATGGTTCAATTGCAAAACTCCTACTAATAAAATTAGTTTTAGAAGAATGTAATGTGTTAATATTAGATGAACCCACTAGAAATATAAGTCCTTTATCAATTCCTGTGATTCGAGAAGTTCTAAAAAACTTTAAAGGGACAATTATTAGTGTCTCTCATGATCGACTTTTTATAAACGAAGTGATAGATGAAATCTATGAATTAACCAAAGCAGGACTAACAAAAATAAAATAGAAAAGAGTTATATGAAAACAGAATTAACAACGATACCAAATGTTGGAAAAAGAACGAAACAAGCTTTAGAAAACATTGGGATTACATGTGTTGAAGATTTAAAAGGCCAAGATCCCGAAGAATTGTATTTGAAAGATTCTCTAAAAAAAGGATTTGAAGAAGATAAATGTCAATTATATTTATTACGAATGGCTGTTTATTATGCAGATCATAATACGCATGATAAAGAAAAATTAAAATGGTGGTATTGGAAAGACAAAGACTATCCAGAGAAAAAAGATTAAAAAGCAAGCCAAAAGTTTGCTTTTTAAATGGATAACAATACATTTGTATGCTATAATAAAAAAAGGAAGTGACTTATGAGAAATTTATTTGAAGATAACGACTCCTATGAATACAAGCCCTTAGCAGAAAAAATGCGTCCACAAAAATTGGAAGACTTTTTTGGACAGGAAGAGATAGTAGGAAAAAATTCTCCTATTCGAAAAATGATTGAAAATGATGCTATAACCTCTATGATTTTATGGGGACCTCCTGGAGTTGGAAAAACAACAATTGCTAAAATAATTGCCCATCAAACAAACTCTGCATTTTATGAATTATCTGCTGTTACTGCTGGAGTAAAAGAAATTAAAGAGTTAATAGAGCTTGCCAAGTTTAATAAAGCAAGCAAAAAGAAAACAATTGTTTTTGTAGATGAAATTCATCGCTTTAACAAAAGCCAACAAGATGCCTTCTTACCACATGTAGAAAATGGCAATATTATATTAATTGGAGCAACAACAGAAAATCCTTCATTCGAAGTAAATTCAGCTCTTTTATCAAGAAGTAAAGTCTATGTTTTAAAAAGTTTAACGCACGAAGAAATTATTGGCATTTTAAAACGAGCTTTAAAAGAAACAGAATTTCAAAATGTTTTAATAGAAAAAGGAGTATTAGAAATCATTGCTAAACTAAGTAATGGGGATGCTAGAACTTCGTTAAACACATTAGAAAATGTGATTAATATTACTCCACTAACAAAAGAAAAGAAAGTAATTAACAAAGAGACTTTAAAGCACTCTTTGCAAAGTAAAGTATTTCTTTATGATAAAAAAGGAGAGCAGCACTACAATTTAATCTCGGCACTTCATAAATCGATGCGAAATAGCGATCCAGATGCTGCTATTTATTACTTAGCAAGAATGCTTGAAGCAGGAGAAGATCCTCTTTATATTGCAAGAAGACTAATTCGCTTTGCTTCTGAAGATATCGGCCTTGCTAATCCAAATGCCTTAGTACAAGCTACTACAGTTTATAACGCTTGTCATTATAACGGAATGCCTGAATGTAACGTAAATTTAACACAAGCAGTTGTCTATTTAAGTTTAAGTCCTAAATCAAATGCCTTATATATGGCTTATCAAAGTGCTTCAAAAGACGCAAAGAGCACAATGGAAGAGACTGTCCCATTAAATCTTAGAAATGCGGTAACAAAATTAGATAAAGAACTTGGAAATGGTGCATATTATCAATACGCACATGATTTTGAAAATAAAATAACAAACATGCAATGTCTGCCAGATTCATTAAAAGATAAAACTTATTATTATCCAACTAATAGCGGACATGAAAGTAAATGGAAAGAAATTTTAAATAAAATAAAAGAAACCAAGAAAAAGATTTAATTACTTTTTCTTTTTTTATCCAAAAAATTTTTAAAATATTAAAAAAAGATTGACAATTGAATTTGTATTCAATTATACTATAATAGTTGAACAATTTTTCAACTGTTTAATATAATAAAGAAGAAAGAAGGTGTTTTATGGCTCGTTGTGAATTTTCATGTGATTGTAATATCATTCATGAACAAACAGTAAGTCAAGTAATAAGTGAAATGCCAAACGAAATAACACTGAATCGTTTAGCAAACCTATATAAACTAATTGGAGATACAACAAGATGTCAAATATTATTTGCACTAGAACAAAGTGAAATGTGTGTCTGTGATTTAGCAAATGTTTTAAATATGACCAAATCAGCTGTTTCTCATCAATTAGCAGTATTAAGACAAAATGAAATAGTAAAATGTCGAAGAAATGGAAAAGAAGTTTATTATTCTCTAAAGGATAAACATATCACAAAACTCTTTTTAGTTGGCTTAGAACATATAAAACACGAATAATGAGAAAGAAGGAAAATTTTAAATGACAAAATACAAATATAAAATAAAAAATTTAGATTGTGCAAACTGTGCTAATTCTTTAGAATTAGCTCTACAAAAAATAGAAGGATTAGAAAATATAACAATCAGTTTTATGACAGAAAAACTAAACTTTGAATGTGAAGAAAATGAGAAAGAAAAGTATTTAGAAAAAATAAAAACCATAATTCAAAAAGAAGAACCAGATGTAGAAATAGAAGAGGTATAAAATGAATTCTAAACAACAAAGAATGATTTTAAAAATCACTTTATCAGGAATCATTATGCTACTTGGAATGACTTTGTCTTTTCAAGATTTTTTCTACAATCAAATTCTTTTTATAATTGCATATATGATTATCGGCTATGATATCATCATAAAATCATGCAAAAATATCTTAGGTGGAAAAGTTTTTGACGAAAACTTTCTTATGACTATTGCTACAATAGGAGCTATGTTAATAAAAGAATATAACGAAGCAGTTGCTGTTATGCTTTTTTATCAAATTGGAGAACTGTTTCAAAGTTATGCAGTAAGAGAATCTCGAAAATCAATTACCAATTTAATGAATATTCGTCCAGATTATGCTAACGTTTATCGAAAAAATAAATGGCTTAAAGTAAATCCAAATGAAGTAGATATAAACGAAACTATCTTAGTTAAACCAGGAGAAAAAATTCCTCTTGATGGTATTATCATAAAAGGTAGTTCAAAATTAAATACGATGGCTTTGACTGGTGAATCGCTTCCTCAATCAGTAAGTATAAATGACACCGTATTAAATGGATGTATAAATTTAGAAGGAATATTAGAAATCAAAGTAACAACAGAATTTTCAGAATCAACAGTTATGAAAATACTAGAACTAGTTGAAAACGCTACGAATAGAAAATCAAAATCTGAAAACTTTATTAGCAAATTTGCAAGATTATATACACCAATTGTTGTTATACTAGCTATATCTTTAGCTATCATTCCACCATTACTTTTTTCGGGTGCTACATTTTCTTCATGGCTTTACCGAGCTTTATCATTTTTGGTAGTATCTTGTCCTTGTGCTTTAGTAATTTCAATTCCTTTAAGTTTTTTTGGAGGACTTGGTGCAGCATCTAAAATGGGTATTTTAATTAAAGGAAGTAATTATTTAGAAGCGTTATCTAAAACAGAAATTGTTGTATGTGATAAAACAGGAACTCTTACTGAAGGTGAATTTAAAGTTCAAGAGATTCAAGAAGTAAATATGAAAAAAGATGAATTATTAAAAACTGCTGCCTATGCAGAATATTTTTCCAATCATCCAATTGCTTTTTCTCTAAAAAAAGCTTATGGCAAAGAGATTGAAGAAGATAAAACCAAAGATTTTAAAGAATTAAGTGGAAAAGGAATAAGCGCTATTGTTTCAAATCATAATGTTTTAATTGGAAATGAGAAATTAATGCAAGAATTTTCTATTGAAATAGAGAAAAAAAAGACGACAAATACTCAAATTTTCGTTGCTATTGACCATGTATTTAGTGGATCAATTATAATAGGAGATACCATAAAACAAAGTGTTCTAGATTTTACTGAAAATCTAAAACATCAAGGAATTAAAAAAACAGTGATACTTACAGGAGATGAAGAAAATATCAGTAAAAAGATTTCATCCTTTCTAAAATTTGATGAATATCATGCAAAATTACTTCCACAAGATAAAGTAGCTTGGATAGAAAATTTAATAACACAAAAATCATCTAACGGAAATGTATTGTTTTTAGGAGATGGCGTAAATGACGCTCCTGTATTAGCTCGTAGTGATATTGGGTGTGCAATGGGTGGGCTTGGTAGTGATGCTGCAATTGAATCATCTGATATTGTTATTATGAACGATGATCCATCTAAACTAGTCGACGCCATCAAACTTTCTAAAAAAACAATGAAGATCGTGAAAGAAAACATCATTTTTGCAATAAGTGTTAAAATAATAGTATTAATATTAAGTGCACTAGGCCTTGCATCAATGTGGTGGGCCGTATTTGCAGATGTCGGAGTTTCTGTAATTTCTATTATAAATGCCTTAAGAATTTTAAAAGGAGTTAAAAAGAAATGAAAAAAATAATCTTGCGAATTGACGGAATGACTTGTAGTGCTTGTTCTAGTGGCTTAGAAAAATATTTAGCAAAACAAAAGGGAATTATTTCAGTCAATGTAAATTTAATTCTTTCTCTAGCAACGATAGAATACGAAAATTTAAATCTAAAAGACATTGAAAAATTAATTGCTCGTGCAGGATTTAAAAGCACTGGAGAATTAAAAAGAATAGAGGATAGAGAAAATAACAAAGAAGAAAAATTACAGATAATCTTATTTGGAATACTTGCACTTTTTCTCATGGTTATTTCTATGGTGCCTATGCTTCTAAAACAATTACCACTTATTAACGAGCAAAATCCCATACTTTTATCTTCTATTCAATTAATTATTTCCGTCATTTTTCTTTGGTATGGCAGGGATATTTTAAAAAATGGTTTTATAAATCTTTTCCATAAAATACCTAATATGGACACATTAGTCACGTTTAGTACATTATGTAGCTTTTTCTATAGTCTATATAGTTATATCAATTTACTAAAGGGAAATATTCATGCGTTTCATAACTTATATTTTGAATCAGTATGTATGGTGATTTATTTTATAAAACTTGGAAAATGGATCGAAAAAGGAAGAATTTCTTCTTCCCAAAAAGCCATTCAAAAATTAGTACAGATTACACCTCAAACAGCTAGAATTAAAAATGGTAAAATGGAAACAATAGTTTCTTTAGATGAAGTAAAAAAAGGGAATATCATTGTTTGTAAACCAGGAGAAAAAATTGCTGTGGATGGAATTGTAAAAAAAGGAAAAACCTATGTTGATGAAAGCTTTATTACTGGTGAAAGTAATCCTGTATTAAAAGAAAAAGATTCTAAAGTTATTGCAGGATCTTTAAATTATGATGGATACATTGAATACTCAGCAGAGAAAATTGGCAAAGAATCTACCATCTCAGAAATCGTTACAATCATAATGGAAGCAACCAATCAAAAACAAAAAATGCAAAAATTAGCAGATAAAATAAGCAGTATTTTTGTCCCTTGCATTTTAATTCTTGCTGTGTTAACTTTCTTGATTCAAATAATAATAATAGGGTATACATTACATACAGCTCTTATTCATATGGTTACAATTTTAATTGTTGCTTGTCCTTGTGCCCTTGGATTAGCAATTCCTCTTGTCGTTGTAGTTTCAAACGGACTTTGTGCAGAAAGAGGCATTTTTATCAAAAATAGTGAAGTACTAGAACAAGGAAAGTCAATTAAAACTATTGTATTTGATAAAACTGGAACCCTTACACATGGCAAATTAAAAGTTTTTAAAACATACAATTATTCTTCTTATCAAGAGGAAGAATTATTAAATATAGTAGCTAATTTAGAATCTCATTCCTCTCATCCAATTCATACAGCTTTTAAAATATCCAAACCCCTAGAAGTAGAGGACTTCAAAATAAGAAATGGTATTGGTATTGAAGGAACGATTCATCACAAAAAATATCAATTAGGAAATCAACATTTGCTAAATCATCAAGATAACATTTATGAAAGTCATCAAAATCATTTAACCAAAAATGGCTGTAGTATCATATATGTATTAGAAGAAGACCAAATAATTGCTTTAATTGGAGTTCGAGACATTTTAAGAGAAAATATTGAAACAACAATTCAAAAATTAAATGATAATAATTTAGAAGTAATCATGCTAACAGGGGATAATCAAAAAACAGCAAAAATCATTGCTGAGGAAATAGGAATTAAAAAAGTCCTTGCTGAAGTATTACCAGTTAACAAAAAAGAACAAATTGAATTATTACAAAAAGAAAATAAAAATGTAATGATGGTTGGAGATGGAATTAACGATGCCCCAGCTCTTACTAGTGCTACTATTGGCGTAAGTATTAATTCCTCAACAGATATTGCCCAAGATGCTGCTGACGTAATTTTAATGAATCATGACTTTCAAAATCTCTTAGCTCTCATAGAGATTAGTAAAAATGCTTATCAAGTGATGAAACAAAATATTTTTTGGGCTTTTCTTTATAATATTATTATGATTCCAATAGCAATGGGACTAGGAGAAAGTATTGGTCTTACACTATCCCCAATGCTTGGAAGCATTGCCATGACACTTAGTAGTTTAAGTGTAGTATTAAATGCGCTGAGATTAAGGAGGAAAATAAATGAAAACAAAATTACAAATTGAAGGGTTAAAATGCGAAGGCTGTGTAAAACGAATTTGTAACATTTTAAAACAAATCAAAGGAATTGCAGAATTTGAGTTAACACTTGAAAGCAAAATTTTAAGTTTAAATATTAAAAATAAAAAAATATTAAAAGAAATAAAAGAACAAATTAATTCATTAGGATTTACCATCACTGAAATAGATGAAAATATTTAACCTAAATTTATTTTAAAACGTGTTATAATTATTTAAAAAAAATGATAGGAAGTAACAAAATGAAAAGATTTACTAATGATGATATAAAAGAAATAGCTAATATTATAAAAAATGATGGAATAATTAGTGTTCCTACTGACACTGTATATGGTATATGTAGTCGTATTAAATCTGAAGTAGCATACAACAAATTAGCAGAAATAAAACATAGACCTAGCCAAAAGTCATTTCCAATTATGTGTAATAACATTTCTCAAATAAAAGAAATCGCAGTAGTAAATGAAAATGCCGAAAAAATTTTTAAGCACTTTATGCCAGGGCCTATTACAATTATTTTATTAAAAAAAAGTGAAGTAGAAAATACCATCAATAACGCTGGACTTAGGGAAACTAACGAAGTAGCTTTTAGACTAGCACCCAACCAATTTTTGCATGATCTTATCAAAGAAGTAGGTGTTCCTATTTTTATGACTAGTGCTAATATTAGTAATGAACCAGTTTGTGTAAGTCCTGACGAAATAGAAGAAAAACTTCAGGGGTTAGATGGCATAGTAGAAGGTGATACCTTTTATAACAAGAGTAGTACGATGGTAGATTGTACTTCCACTACTATTAAAATTCAAAGAGAAGGTCCGATATCTTTAGAAGATATTTTAGAAGTATTGAAAAAATAAATCATTTGACTTAAAATAAACTTAGGAGTGAGTATATGAGAAAAATAATGAAAAATTGTCTTCTTGGCTTACTAGTTTTAATGCTAGCAGGATGTAAAGAAGAACAACAATTAGAAGAAAAGAAAGAAGAAATAAGAGGAAATTGTGTCGTAACAGAATGTATCAAAAAAATTGAAACAACAAATTCTGTAGAAGAAATTAATGAAATTATTGGTTTTGAAGGTGAAAAAAGTGCATATTCAGACACGCATCAATGGAAACTATCTGATAAAACTTGGATAACAAGAGATAATACGGGAACTAATCCTATTTTACAGGCTAATATTGACAAAGAAACAATTAAAAATGATCAAGTAGATTTATCTGCTTATAGTGATATCAAAAAGTTATTAGACAATGGTACTTCTTTAACTTATGAAGAAATGGTAACAAAACTTGGAGGTGTAGAAGGTACACTTGCAGGAAAAACCTCTACTTCTAATCGTTACATTTGGGTAGATAAAAGTAGTCGAACATTCAGTGCTACATTTTCAAAAACATTAGAAGGTAAATGCACTATTATTTCTTTAAAATAAGAGCAAAAAAGAATAAATTTCTTTCTATTTGTTCTTTTTTTATTATATAATAAAAGCAGTTAAAAATAATATATTAAAAAAGGAGAAGTTATGTCATTTGATTATAAAAAAGAGTATAAAGAATTTTATTTACCACCAAAGAAACCAACAATTGTAAATGTTCCTAAAATGAAATATCTTGCTGTAAGAGGTTCTGGAGACCCCAACAAAGAGCAAAGTGAATATAAAAAATCCATTGCCCTTTTATATGCTATTGCCTTCACAATTAAAATGAGTTATAAAACTTCATATAAAATTGATGGCTATTTTTCTTATGTTGTTCCACCACTAGAGGGCTTTTGGTGGCAGCAAGAGAACTTACAATCTTTAGATTACGACAAAAAAGAAACTATGGAATTCTTATCTATAATTCGATTACCTGATTTTGTTACCAAAAAAGATTTTGATTGGGCAATTAAAGTAGCTGAAGAAAAAAAGCAAACAGATTATAGTAAAGTAGAATTTTTAGAAATAGAAGAAGGTTTGTGTGTACAATGTATGCACATAGGACCTTATGATCTTGAACCAAATACAATCAATTTAATGCATGAATTTATAGAAAATTTAGATTATCAATTAGATATAAATGATAAAAGATTGCATCATGAGATTTATTTAAGTGATCCAAGAAAATGTAATGCTTTAAAGCTAAGAACAGTAATTCGTCATCCTATAAAAAAGAAAGAAGGAAAATAATGCGCGTTCGTATATTACGGTTTGATATTTGGCTATGCTTAATGTTAGGATTTTTGTGTGGTTTAGGATTAGGTAAAATAGCATCCATTTATTTACCAGAAAAATATGAAGAATACAAAAAAGACCATAAAGTAGATGAAAATGAAATAGGAGGAATTGCAGACAATACTGTTTTTAGAGCACAAAGTGTTGATGATTTACTTACTCATGAAACATTTACTGTAATTTCCAAAGGAATCCAATACAAAAATCGAGGGGCAGGTTACTATAAAGGAATGTATCTGCATGCTCTAACCCTTCCAAGCGGAGAATTAGTAGCAGCACGTATTAATAGCGACTCTATCACATTTGATGGAGATTCTATTTATACAAGTAATACCACATTACCAGTTGGTAAAATTATTATGGCAGATTTAAAAGAAGAACCATATTTTATAGATCAAATAGAATACAAAGAAAAATTAAGTCGTACAGATTTTTACATTGATATGGTAGGAGAAGCTGAAATTCTAAGCGAAGAATCGTTCATTGACACACCCATTTTACTGATTGAACTAATAACAACTATCCTTCTATTTCCTGTTTTTCATGCGATCGGTTCACACTTTGGGATTTTCCCATACTTTTTCGAACCAAAAGAAAGGAAGAATTAAATATGGCAAGAGAAATCAAAACAAAAGAATTAAAAAATGCAAAATTAGCAACTAATTATGGCGGATGGATGTATTGTACAGGTTGTAATACTAATATTGGCTATTTATGCTACGTGACTTATGATCAAATAAAATTTTCATTTTTGTGTAACTGTGGAACAAAAGGTGAGATTTTTCTTAATTTTAAAGACACTACAGAAATGGTAGACACTAATGAAACATTGCAAATTCAAAAAAATCGTTGGTGTTGCCCAAAAGACCAAGAACCTTTAATTACAATTCTGGACCAAAAATTAACAAATTATCAACTAGAAATAGGGTGCAAAGTTTGCCACCAAAAGTATTTTAAAAACAAATCTTAAAATTTCTAACAAATTTGTAAGAATAATTATATTGTGAGAAAAAAACTTTATATGATAAAATAGTTCAAGTGGTGATAATATGAAAAGAATAAAACGATATTTTTTATCAATAGGATTATTTATCTTGTTATTTTTCACAACTTTTTATTTTATTTTCTCAAAATATTCTTTTCAAGATTTTTTAAAAACCTTAACTACTTGTGATTTAACCTATATCACCCTTGCTTTTCTTTGTATCATTTTCTATCTAGCTTTAGGAACCATTTTCATGAAACAACTCTTTGCTTCCTTTGGCGTTAAAATATCCAATTTTCAAAGTTTATGTTATAACTGTATTGAAATTTACTTTTCTGCAGTTACTCCCTCAAGCACTGGCGGACAACCTGTAGAAGCCTATTATATGGCTAGAGATAAAATTCCATATCGAAAAAGCACCGTCGTTATTTTAATTAACACGATTCTTTATAAATCGGTTATTGTACTTTTAGGTGTCACTGGTATGTTAATTTTTCCTAAATTAATTTTTCAAAATGGTTGGCTTTTTACCACCCTCATGCTAGGAGGGCTAATTCTTAACATTATCGTCATTTTATTATTTTCATTTTTAATTTATTCTGATACTCTTCCTAAAAAAATAATGAAATTGGGAATTCGCCTATTATCTTTCTTTCATTTATTAAAACCAGAAGAACAACAAAAGAAAACAGAAGAGTTAGATGAAGTATTAAAAGACTACCACACCTGTGCGGAATTTACCAAAAATAATCCCAAAATCATGTTAAAATCTTTTATAATGATTTTCTTTCAACGCTTATCACAGTTTATGATCAGTTACTTCATCTATCGTGCTTTTCATTTAAGTGGATATAGTTTTCTAGCGATTATATTTTTACAAGTAGCAATAACTCAAGCTACTGATTGTGTACCATTTCCAGGAGGAGTCATGGTAGGAGAAACATTAACTTTACAAATAAACAAATTAATTTATGGTGCTAATTATGCCTTTTCATCAATGCTTTTATTAAGAGGGATTAGTTTTTACTTCTTAGTTTTCCTAAGTAGTATCTTATTTGTAATTTATCATTTTATTGGAGGAAAGAAAAAATATGATCGGAATTTATAATTATACAGTTTTATTTACTTTATTTGGAACCATTAGTGGCGTCATTGGAATTAGTGAAGCAGCAAAAGGAAATGTGGAAGTAGCATTATTCTGCCTATTACTATGTGGTTTTTTTGATATGTTTGATGGACTAGTTGCTAGAACAAAGAAAAATCGCAGCGAATTTGAGCTTCAATATGGAATACAATTAGATTCATTATCGGATGCCATTTGCTTTGGTGCTCTTCCAACAACAATCGCACTACAAATAACAAAACCATTAGGAATTTTTAGTGCTTTATCAATTCTTTATTTAGTAGCTACCATCTCTAGACTCGCTTATTTTAATGTAGAGGAGGCTATGAGAAGAACGAAGGAAAGTGGCAGTAGAACAACTTATACTGGTTTACCAGTAACACCTTCAGCTTTAATTTTTCCTTGTCTTTATTTATTATCGTTTTGGTGTTCAGAAGTATTTCCAGTTTTGTTTTTAATCGGAATTTTAATTACTGCTGGTTTTCATGTCTCTAAATTAAAATTACCTCACTTAAATTTAAGAGGCCTTTTGATTTGTCTTGGATTAGGAATGTTTCTATTACTAGCGTATTTTTTCTTTCAATCTATGTATCTTTTTTTAAAAAATTAGCATTTATAATTGACAAGTGCTAATTTTTTAGTATAATGATATTAGCACTTGCATAAAATAGGTGCTAGGAGGTTCGATATGAATAGTCGTCAAGAAACACTATTAAAAGAAATTGTTGAATCTTATATAAAAACAGTAAAGCCAGTAGGAAGTAAATCACTTTGTGAGAAATTAAATTGTTCTTCTGCCACTATTCGTAATGAAATGGCAGAATTAGAAGAATTAGGACTTCTAGAAAAAAATCATATATCTTCTGGACGTATTCCAAGTGAAGCTGGATATCGCTATTATGTAGAGAACTTAATGCGACCAAAAGAACTTACTGGAGAAGATGTTTTAAAACTTCAAACTATTTTTGAAAATCGTGATCTAGTTTTATCTGATGCAATCAATGAATGTGTTGAAATCATTAGTGAAATTACTAATTACACAAGCATCGTATTAGGTAAAAAATCACATGCAAACGTTTTACAACAAGTAAGTATTATCCCATTAAAAGAAAATAAGATAGTAGCTCTTGTGTGTACTGATCAAGGTGTCGTCCAAAATAGACAATTTACGATTCCACCTTCTGTTAAAATGGAAGAGCTTGTAAAAACAAGTGAGATTATTAATAAAATGTTAATTGGAACACCGATCGATGAAGTAAGTGAACGATTAGAATTTGATGTGAAACCTATTATTAGTAAGAGAATTGAACAATATGAATCTGTTTATCACATATTCATGGAAGCTTTTCAAAATTTTGCTACCAATGTACACGAAAACATTTACTTAAGTGGTAAATATAAATTAATTGAAAAGCCAGAATACAACGATGTAGAAGAAATTAGAAAAATCGCATCTAAGTTTGAAGATGAAACCTTAATTAAGAAAATTGAAGAAAAGAAAGGTTCAAAAAAAATTAATATTTACATTGGAGAAGAAAATGAATTCGATCCAAATGTAACAATTATTAAAACAACTTATCATATGAACGGAGAAGAAGGAACCATTGCAATAATTGGACCAAAACGAATGGAATATGACCGAGTTGTAGGACTTCTTTCTTACATCAACGAAAATTTAAATGACGAAAGAGAGTGACGCAAGTGGAAGAAAATATGGAAAACATATCAGAAAATATTGAAGAAACGAATGAATTTTTAGAAAACGAACTTCCAAAGAAAAAAGAAAAAAAGAATAAAAAGGAAAAAGCAAGTGACGAAGTACTAAAACTAAAAGAAGAAAATGCCGTATTAAACGATAAAATATTAAGAATCAATGCTGAACTTCAAAATATAAAACGAAGAAACAGTGAAGAATTAAGTCGTTTGTTAAAATACGACGGAGAATCATTCATAAAAAAACTTCTTCCAGTTATTGATAATTTTGAAAGAGCAATAAACATGGATGATGCAAATTTAGAAGATGAAGTAAGTAAATTCTTAAGTGGATTTAAAATGATTTATTCCAATCTAAAAAATATTTTAGATGAAATGGAAATTAAAGAAATTGAATGTATAGGTAAACCTTTTGATTCCATGAATATGGAAGCGGTTTTAACAGATCATGATGAGACAAAAGAAGAAAATATTGTCCTAGATTGTTTACAAAAAGGATATACCTATAAAGATAAAGTAATAAGACCCGCGATGGTCAAAGTAAATAATTAATGAAGAAAGGTGATTAATATGGGTAAAATTATAGGAATTGATTTAGGTACAACAAATAGTTGTGTCTCAGTATTAGAAGGTGGAGAACCTAAAGTTATAGTAAATGATGAAGGAGAAAGAACTACACCGAGCGTCGTTGCTTTTAAAGGCGATGAAGAATTAGTTGGTGCTCGTGCCAAACGTCAAGCAGTTACTAATGTAAATAATACAATTGCTTCTGTTAAAAGATTAATGGGAACAAAAGAAAAAGTAGATGCAAATGACAAGAAATGGACACCAGAAGAAATTTCAGCTAAAATTTTAAGTAAATTAAAAAAAGATGCTGAAAATTATTTAGGAGAAACTGTAACAGAAGCTGTTATTACCGTTCCTGCCTACTTTAATGATGCAGAACGTCAAGCTACTAAAAACGCTGGAAAAATTGCTGGACTTGATGTAAAACGTATTATAAACGAACCAACAGCAGCAGCCTTAGCTTATGGTCTTGATAAACAAGAAAAATTACAAACTATTTTAGTATATGACCTAGGTGGAGGAACATTTGACGTATCCATTCTTGAACTTGGAGATGGATTATTTGAAGTAAAATCTACTGCTGGAAATAATAAATTAGGTGGAGATGATTTTGACCAAAAAATTATTGATTATCTAGTAGATGAATTTAAAAAACAAGAAGGAATTGATTTATCCAAAGATAAAATGGCAATGCAACGTTTAAAAGATGCAGCAGAAAAAGCCAAAAAAGATTTATCTGGTATGGCAAAAACACAAATTAGCTTACCATTTATCTCACAAAAAGACGGAAGTCCTGTTCACTTAGAACTTGAATTATCAAAAGCTAAATTTGAAGACTTATGTCGTGACTTATTTGATTCAACTCTTGAACCAGTAAGAAAAGCACTAAAAGATGCTAAATTAAAATCTAGTGATATTAATGAAGTAATATTAGTTGGTGGATCAACTCGTATTCCATACATTCAAGAACTAGTTAAAAAAGAATTAGGGAAAGAGCCTCACAAAGGAGTAAACCCAGATGAAGTAGTAGCAATGGGTGCAGCAATTCAAGGTGGAGTATTAACTGGTGAAGTAGATGACTTAGTTTTACTTGATGTAACACCATTATCACTTGGTATTGAAACACTTGGTGGTGTAATGACTGTATTAATTCCAAGAAATACAACCATTCCAACAAGTAAAAGTCAAGTATTTAGTACTGCTGCTGATAATCAACCAGCTGTAGATATTCATGTACTACAAGGGGAAAGACCAATGGCTAATGACAACAAAACATTAGGTAACTTCCAATTAATGGATATCCCACCAGCTCCAAGAGGTATTCCTCAAATCGAAGTTAAATTTGATATTGACGCAAACGGTATCGTTCATGTTACAGCAAAAGATTTAGGAACAAATAAAGAACAAACGATTACCATTACTTCAAATACATCTTTAAGTGAAGAAGAAATTGAAAAAATGGTAAAAGATGCAGAAGCTAATAAAGATGCAGATGAAAAAAGAAAAGAAAGTGCAAACATTAAAAATGATGCCGATTCACTAATCTTTGCAACAGAAAAAGCAATAAAAGATCTTGGTGACAAAGCAGATAAAAAAGATGTAGAAGAAGCTGAATCAAAAATAAAAGAGCTAAAAGAAGCTTTAGAAAAAGATGATACTGAAGAAATAAAGAAGAAAACAGAAAGCTTAAATGAAATTGCTATGAAATTAGCTACAAAAGTATATGAAGCTGCTGCACAAGAACAAAAAAATAACGAGTCAACTGATGCAAAAAATGAAAATGATGCAAATAGTGATGTAGAAGAAGCTAGTTACGAAGAAAAATAAAAATGATTAAAGTTCTAGGAAACTAGAGCTTTTCTCTAGTGAAAGAAAGGTTTTATTATGTTAGAATATAGCAGTCGTAAAGAAGTACCAAAAGAGTATCAGTTTGATTTAACAGACTTTTATAAAAATAAGGAAGAATGGGAAAAAGATTTAAAGAAAACAGAATTAGAAATAGAAAAAATAAAAAGCTTTCAAGGGGGTTTAAATAATGAAAAAAAACTAGAAAGTTTTTTAAAGGATTATATTGAACTTTCTAGTACCATTATGAATTTATATGTTTATGCCATGTTAAATCATGATGTCGACTTAAATAATGACATGTATACAGCTATGCTAAACAAAATTAGTAGTTTAAATACAAACTTTGAAACAATAACATCCTTTTTTGAGCCAGAAATCGTTTCCTTAAGTGAAGAGGAGTATAAAAACTTATTTACAAAAAATGAATCTATTTTACAATACAAGCATTTATTAGATGAAATATACGAACAAAAAAAGCACACATTATCACAAAAGGAAGAAAAGATGCTTCGCACTTTAAGTGAAACGTTTTCAAGTTATGAGAAAATGTCCGCTACTTTAATTAATTCTGATCATAATTATGGATTTATAAAATTACCAGATGGGAATATAGTAGAAATTGCTGCAAATAATGTAGGAACTTTAAAGAAAAATAAAGATCCTAAAATAAGAAAAAAAGCAAATAGCCAATTTGGCAAAACGCTTATGCAGTACCAAAACACCGAAAGTGCTTTTCTTCATAATTATATAAAAAATAACATCAATTTAGCGAAATTAAGAAATTATGAATCTCCATGGCATAAAAAACTAGAAAACATTCATATTTCAAACGAAGTCTTTGAAAATTTAAAAACAACTGCTAAACAAAGAAAAAAAGCTTGGCAGAATTACTATCGTTTAATGAAACAAGCTTTAAAATTAAAAACATTACATAATTATGACACTTTATTAGAATGGAATGACACACAACGTTCTTATTCTATTGAAGATGCTGAAAAAATTGTTTTAGAAGCCTTAAAACCACTTGGTAAGGAATATGGTGAAAAATTAAAAGAAGTATTTGATTATCATCACATTGACTATTGCGGTTATAAAGGAAAAGTAAATGGGGGATATAGCTGTTCTACATATACTAAAAATTCGCGAATTGTCTTAAGCTTCAAAGAAAAGTTTAGTGATATTTTAACCATTGCTCACGAAGCAGGTCATAATGTCCATCATCAATTTGTAAATGAATCCAATCCTTTATGGTATCGTCATACTTCTACTTTTGTGGCAGAAGTAGCATCTTTAACTAACGAATTTTTGGTAAATAACTACATTGCTCAAAACGGGCATACAAAACAAGAAAAATTACTAGGAATTGAACATACATTAAAAACATTTCAAAATAATTTCTTTGGAGCAATTCGTGAAGGAGAATTAGAACAAGTTATGTACGAGTATGTTGCAAACGGTAATACCCTTACAGCTAATTACTTAAATGGGTTAGTTGAAACATCTCTAAAAGATTATCAAGGCAATATCATAAAAGATGATGGTTATTCTAAACTAAGTTGGGTAACTAGAAGTCATTACTACATGGATTTCTATTTATTTAGTTATGCTATCTGTGTTGTCATTGCTGCCATGCTTGCTGATAAAATTCTAAAACAAGAAAAAGGTATTTTAGATCAATACAAAGATTTCTTAAAATGTGGTTCAAACATGTATCCAGAAGAAGTGTATGAAAAACTAGGTATCAATCTAAAAGATCCTTCAGTTTTTCAAACTGGTGTAGATTTTTTCGAATCACAAATAAAGCTTTATGAAACAATCCTAAAAGAAGGTGTATAAAAATGAATAAAAAAGATTATTATGAAGTCTTAGGGCTTCAAAAAGGCGCAAGCGATGAAGAGATAAAACGCGCTTTTCGTCGCCTTGCTAAACAATATCATCCTGATGTAAATAAAGAACCAGGTGCCGAAGAAAAATTTAAAGAAATAGGAGAAGCATATTCTGTCTTATCAGACCCCGACAAGAAACGTCAATACGATCAATTTGGTCATGCAGCCTTCCAAAATGGTGGTGGGTCATCTGGCTTTGGTGGATTTAGTACAGAAGATTTTGATTTCTCTAGTATTTTTGACGATTTATTTGGAGGCGGCTTTGGTGGATTTTCATCTTTTGGAGGATCTAGAAGAAGTTCTAATCGTCCCCAAAAGGGTCGTGACCGTTTAATAAATGTTGATTTAACTTTCGATGAAGCAATCAAAGGATGCAAAAAAGAAATAGCATTAGAGCTTGATGAAAAATGCGAAGAATGTGATGGATTAGGCGGATTTGGAGAAAAAACCTGCTCTACATGTAACGGTCGTGGACGTGTAATTGAAGAACAACGTAGTTTTTTAGGAATATTCCAAACCGAAACAACATGTTCTAGATGTAATGGACGTGGAAAAACATACGATAAAAAATGTAGTCACTGTAAAGGAACTGGTACTAATAGAAATAAAAAGAAAATTGAAATTAATATTCCAGAAGGTGTTGATACAGGACATCAATTAAAAATTAGTGGAAAAGGAGAAGCTGGAATAAATGGCGGACCTAATGGAGATATTTACTTTGAATTTAAAGTAAAACCAAGCCCAATTTTTGAGCGAGATGGAATTGATTTATTCTTAAACGTTCCAATTACTATTACAGACGCTATATTAGGAATAAAAAAAGAAATACCAACAACAGATGGAAATGTTTATTTAGAGATTAAAGCAGGAACTCAAAATGGCAGCAAATTAAAACTAAAAGGAAAAGGTGTTAAAAGCGTAAATTCTTTAAGAAAAGGGGATATGTATGTCATTATTGATGTCATCATTCCAACAAAATTATCAAGAGAACAAAAGAAACTAATAGAAGAATTACGTAAAACAGATTTAGAAAACGAGCCAGATCTAAAAAAATTCAAACAATACCTTTAAAGCGATAATTATCGCTTTTTTATTTGACAAAGAATGTGCTTAGAACTATACTTAATATAATAAGGAATGATCATATGGCAAGAAAATATATCATAGCACTTACACTTATTATAGCAATGGTTTTCTTAAGTATTACAATTGGAATTGGATACTTATATTTTGATAAAATAGTAGAAGAAAAAGATTTTGCTACAGTGGTGGTAGATGGTGATTTATCCTATAACTTCATGAACGGTCAAATAATTGATTTAACAAACTCTAATCACTATTCTTTTTCTGTTACAAACACATCCCTTACTCCTTACTACTACAATTTAACACTAGAAGATGTAAAAGCAGATGAAAATGTTAACTTTGAATTGCAAAGTAATCGTGAAGGATTTCAGACAATATCTAAAAGGCTAGGAAATGGGACTTATAATTATGCAGGAACAATTAAAATAAATGGTGGAGAGACTCATAGCTATACCTTTCAATTATTAAATCATGAAAATAAAACAATATCAGGAAAACTAACAGTAAACTTAGAAAAAGATATGAATACGTTTGCAAACGTCATCTTAAAAAATAATATTATTAATGAAAAATCAATCACTAATTTAGGAGATGTTTCGCAAGACGAAGAAGGATTAATTGAATCAAGTGATGATTTAGGTGGCTGTTACTATTTTAGAGGAAATGTAAACAACAATTATGTAGAATTTGCTAATCTTACATGGCGTATTGTTAAAATAAATGGAGATGGTAGTGTTAAATTAGTTTTAAATGACTTAATAAATAATAGCACTCAATTTTACAAAGAAGACTATGACTTAAATTTTGAAAACTCCAATGCCTTTCAAATTTTATCAAATTGGTATCAAGGCGCATTAAAAGAATATGACTCTTTAATTGCTACACATAGATTTTGTACAGATGCAACAAATGGAGAAAAAGGATATTCTTCTTTGACTAGAATTTATACAAACAAAGATCCAATCTTTCAGTGCCTAGGATTTACAACAACATCAAAAATTGGACTACTTACAGCAGATGAAATTTCCTTTGCTGGAGGATCAGATAAAAGCTTAAACGAAAAATTTTATTTATATAATGACTCTATTAAAAATGGCTGGTGGACAATGAGTCCTGCTAAAAATACTGATGGATCTATAAGTTTTATTGAAGTAAATAAAAACGGAATCATGAATAGTGGTACAACAGGATCTTTATTTCGTGGATCAAGACCTGTAATTAACATTATTAAAAAAGCAACGGTTTCTGGATCTGGAAAAATAGATGATCCCTACATAGTAAATTTAACGTAAATAATGAGCAACTCATTCTTTTTTATTTACAAATGATTAACACAAAAGCGTATAATAAAAGTATGAAACCTTAAGTTTGTGTTAAAATAAAAGCAGGAGTGAGATTTATGATACAATTCTTTGGAGATATGATTTCTTTTCTAAAAACATTATCCTACATTGATTACATTTTATACTTTGCAGTACTTGTTTTAATTGTATTAATAATATCTTTAATTTATGTTATGCGTATGAGTGACGATGAATTAGAAGAAAATATAATGGAGCAAAGTCCAAAAGAACTAATTGCAAACAAAATAGAAATGCCAAAAGAAGAAGCAAAAGACATAGATCTTTTAGAAATTGTAAATACAATTGATGAAACTCCAAAACCAGTAATTGATATGACAGCATACGAAGCAGAACAAGAAGAAAAAGCTATCATAAGTTATGATGAACTAATAAATACAACAAAATCTCATCCAATTAATTATGATACTGAAGAACTAATTGACAATACAGTCAAAGTAAAAAAAATTAATTTAGACAATATTACGAATCTCGATATCACAGAAGAAAAGCCAAGAATTGAAGTAAAATTATTTACATATGATCATGAAGAAGCTTTTTTAAAAACCTTAAAACAATTAAACGAACTATTAAATTAGGCTTTAAAAAAGTCTAATTTTTATATATAATAAAGCAGAAATTGAGGGGATTATTATGACATTTCATATTATTACATTAGGATGCAAAGTAAATGCTTATGAAAGTGAAATTATGAGAGAATTATTAGAGAATGCTGGATACACTTATACAGAATCAAAACAATCTGATATCACCATTATAAATACTTGTAGTGTCACTGATGTTGCAGATAAAAAATCACAAAAATTAGTAAGACGTGCCAAAAGAGAAAATGAAAATACTATTTTAGTAGTAGCAGGATGTAGCGCTGAAAACAAAGAAGAAATATACAAAACATTTAAAATAGATATACTAATTGGTAACAAAGATAAAAGTAAAATTGTTGAACTCATAGAAACTTACTCTCAAAACAAAACTCCGATCGAAAGATTTTATCATACTAGAAATCTTCCGTTTGAAGACATGGCCATTAACCGATTTAAATCACACACAAGGGCTTTTATAAAAATTCAAGATGGTTGTAATAATTTTTGTAGTTATTGCATTATCCCATATGTAAGAGGTACAACACGTAATAAAGACTTTGATAAAGTAATAGAAGAAGCTAAAAAACTAGTAGAAAATGGTCATAGTGAAATTGTTTTAACAGGAATCCATACTGGATCTTATAAATCTAGCGATAATAAAGATCTTACAGATTTAATCCATGAAATGGGTAAAATAAAAGATTTAAAGCGAATTCGCATCTCTTCTATAGAAATTACAGAATTAGATACAAAATTTTTAAACGAACTAAAAAACAATCCTAAAATATGCAATCATTTACATATTCCTCTTCAAGCTGGATCAAATGAAATACTAAAAAAAATGAATCGAAAATATGATTTAGAATATTTTGAAAATAAATTAAACGAGATAAGAAAAATAAGAAAAGACATTAGTATCACTACTGATATTATTGTAGGGCATCCTTTTGAATCCTCAAAGCTATTTAAAGAAACTTTAAAAAATGCCAAAAAATTTCAATTTAGTAAAATTCATGCTTTTCCTTATTCAAAAAGAACTGGTACAGTAGCAGCTAACATGGATTGTCAAGTATTAGAAAATGAAAAAAAGACACGAAACCATGAGTTAATTGCATTATCTAATCAATTAGAACATAACTACGCCAAACGCTTTTTAAATCAAATTACTACAGTTTTAATAGAAGAATGTAAAAACGGATACTCCTATGGTCATACAGAGAATTATTTAAAAATTAAAATTGAAGAAGAATTAAAAGTAAATACATATTATGAAATAAAAGTATGTCATTTAGAAGAAAATTGTCTTGTTGGTAAAATATTAGATAAAGAAAAAGTATAAAAAGCGATAAAAACCTGCTATAATATAATAGGTGAAAGATATGTTTTCTAAATGTGATTTCAAAACGTTAAAATTAAATGATTCAGCCCTTTTCGTAGGATTAATAAGACTAAATGAATCTTTAATAAACCAAAAAGATTTTATAAGGCCTTTGATAAGAGATTTACAAAGCAAATCAATTTTAAAAATCGGAAAAAGAGATTATCAAGCAAGTGATCAATTTATAATTACGGCACTAAATGATTATTACAATCGGATGAATCAAGCTAGAAATAAAGAAGAGGAAGAAAAAATGAAAGAAAATTATAATCGTTTATATAATTCATGGACACTTCTAAATCAAGCAAAAACAAATCATCAATACAAAGTGATGGAAGATTCTTATGATGAAATATCTTATCAATTATATTTATTAGGATATAAAATGTCGAACAATTGAATGCGAAAACCCTTTCGTATTTTTTTATATAGTGCTAAAATGTAGTAGGTGAAGTAAAAGTGCATTACATCAAAGGAAAAGTAAGACAATCAATCTATACAAGCGACAATGGTTTCTTTGTAGGGACTTTCAAAATAAAAGAAACGGATCATGAAGCATTAAAGGAATTCTTAAATAAAACGATTACTATAACAGGAACTTTTGTTGAATTAAATACAGAAGATACCTATATTTTATATGGAGAATATAAAGAACATGATCGTTATGGATATCAATATCAAGTAACGAAATTTGAAAAAGAAATACCTAAAGGAGAAGATGCAATAATAGAATTTTTAAGTAGCCCTCTTATCAAAGGATGTGGCGAAAAAACTGCAATCAAAATTGTAGAAACCTTAGGAGAAAACGCAATTGGAAAAATAAAAGAAAGCATTTCTAATTTATATTTAGTTCCTGGAATGACAGAAAAAAAAGCTGGAAAAATTTATACTTCAATTTTAGCTTACTCAAGCAGTGATGATCTAATTATCAAATTGAAAACTTTTGGTTTTACAGTTAGTGAAGCAACCAAGATCATCAACCGTTTTAAAGACAAAACATCACTATATATTGAAGAAAATATGTACTTATTTGAAGAAATCATTGATTTTGATAAAATAGATCGAATTTTTATAAAAAATTATGATGCAGATAATCCAATCCGTATCAGAGCTTGTATTATAGAAACAATGAAACGATTAAGTGATAATACAGGAGATATTTACTATTTCAAAGAAGAAATTTATTCTTATTTAAAGACAAATTTTAAAATTTTTTTAGAAGAAGAAAGTTTTGATGAATATTTAGAAGAATTAAAATCAAAATATTTAATTGTTCAAATAAATGAAAAATACTATTTAGAGACGAATTACGAAATGGAAAAATCAATTGCAAGTGATTTATTTGCAATTGCATCTTTGCCATCCAAAGAATTTAAAAAATTAGATGAAAAAATAGAATCTTTAGAAGAATCACTTGGAGTTTCTTATAATACTTCTCAAAAAAATGCAATTAAAACAGCCCTAAAAGAAAGAGTTACCATTATTTCAGGTGGACCTGGAACTGGGAAAACTACGATCGTAAATGCCATCGTAAAATTGTTTATTAGCTTATATCATCTAACTCCAATCGAGGTTTACACATCAATTGCATGTTTAGCTCCAACAGGTCGAGCTAGCAAAAAACTGGCAATGAGCACATCACTTCCAGCAATGACAATCCATAGATACTTAAAATGGAATAAAGAAAATAATGAATTTCAAATCAAAGAACACAACAAAAATACCCATCGTTTAATTATTGTTGATGAAGTGAGTATGATCGACACATTTCTTCTTTATAGTTTATTAAAAGGAATCGAAACGAATATTCAAATCATTTTTGTAGGAGATACATTCCAACTTCCAAGTGTCGGAGCGGGATTAATTTTAAATGATTTAGTAGAATCAGATCTTTTTTCTTATTGTCCTCTTGACAAAATTTATCGCCAAAGCGAAAATTCTTACATTCCTTTACTAGCAAAAGAAATTAAAGAAAAAAATCTTAGCGAAACATATTTAAATAAAACAGATGATTATAATTTTTTACCTTGTGACAATTCCAAAATCAAAGAAATGATTTATCAAATTTGTGACAAAAGTATAAAAAAAGGTTTAAAAGTAGATGATGTTCAAATACTTGCTCCTATGTATAAAGGCGAAAATGGGATTGATAATTTAAATATTATTTTACAAAGATTATTTAATCCAGAAAGCAAAGAAAAAAAAGAAATAAAAGTGGGAGATATTACTTACCGAATTGGAGATAAAGTTTTGCAACTTGTAAATAATCCAGATTGTAACGTATACAACGGAGATATTGGATATATTAAAAGTATAGAAGAAGAAAAAAAGAGTGGTGGATCTTCTAAAAAAGAACAAATTACAATTGATTTTGATGGAAATTATGTTATTTATACAAAAGAAGATTTATATCACATTAAACATGCTTATGCAATTACTATTCACAAAAGTCAAGGCAGTGAATTTCCACATGTTATCTTACCAGTAAGTAAAAATTATTATAAAATGCTTTATAACAAATTAATTTATACTGGAGTTTCAAGAGCGAAAAAAAGTTTAGTGATTATAGGAGATACCACATCTTTGCAAACAGCTATTCATAATGATTACTCAAACAATCGTAAAACAACTCTAAAAGAAGCATTACAAAATGCTTTTAACGATTAACAGATATTACCATATTACATCAAGTATATTTCTTTCATTCTAACCAATACTATTATTGTGAGGTGGAAATATGAAAGGATTTAAAAATATGCTATTCGTAAGTGCCTTATCTATGGTAAGTGGAGCTGCGATTGCTACATACACATTAACAAATACAAATACAAAGAAAAAAGCAGATCGTTTATTAAATACAGCTATGGATGGCGCAGAAGAATCATTACAAAAAATGAAAAAGAAAATGAAATAAGAATTACAAAGAATAAGTTAATTCTTATTTTTTTATGACTTGAAAAATTTATAAAAACTATTATAATAAAAGACAAAAAAGGGGTTTTAATATGTTAGAAGAATTTATGCAAAGAAAAGACAAGTGGCGTTATAGAAAAAAAGTTGGCTATGCTTGGATTACTTATTATTATCAAAATACGTATATAAAAGAATTACACTTAAAAGACACAAATTATATAACATTAATAGAAGAAATTAAAAACCAAAACTTTCTAAACGAATATTTTTGTCAAATTATGGATATCTACTATTTTCAAAGTCAATTTAGGGCCTATCAAATGCCAAAAGTTAGTGGCACCCCACTTATCTCATCCTTAAATAATAGTCCAGATATATTAACTGAGTTTGCTTTAATAGCAAGACAATTAGAAGAAATATTAGACTTCTCAAAAAAGAATCAAATTGTTTTAAAAGATGCTATAACAAAAGGGAATATTTTATATGATCCATTAACTAAACAAGTAAGAGTCATTGATTTAGATGGCCTTCAGACTCCTTTTTTCACAGATCATTTAATAAGTAATACGCTTAAAAATTCTGATTGGGAAACTACCATTTTTTTAAAAAGTAGAAAATATAATACAGGATGCCTTTATACAACTGAACTAAACACATTTCAATTTTATGAATTATTTTTTGCTACCGTTTTTCACTTTAGAAGCTTATTTTCAAATAAAGCTTTCTCTTTAGAAGATATTTTGTTTTTAAAGAAACGCAATACCTTAGATGAAAGAATCCAAAAAAGAAAAGAAATAGAAAAAAAATTAATAGATCTTTTAAATTCTATTCGTTTAAATACGCATGATGATTTATATGGAAAAATTATTGATTTAGCAAATCAAAAAACAAACGAATTTAATGCGCAGGATTTTGAGTACTTAGCAAATCATTATAAGTTAAATAGAACAAGAACACGGTTAATATCTTAAAAATAAGTATCCAAATTTTACCTATCTATTACTTGATATGTTATAATAAGTATACATTATTAGTAGTAGGTGAGTTATGAAACGCAATGAAGTAAACAAAGAACAACTTAGTCCAATGATGCGACAATATATGGACATTAAAGATCAATATCCTAATGAACTTGTATTTTATCGTGTAGGAGACTTTTACGAATTATTTTTTGAAGACGGAGAAACTGCAAGTAGAGAACTTGAACTAACTTTAACTGGTAAAAATGCTGGTTTATCAGAACGGGTACCAATGTGTGGTGTCCCGTTTCATTCTGTTACACCCTACGTAGAAAAATTAGTAACAAAAGGTTATAAAGTAGCAATATGTGAGCAATTAGAGGATTCAAAAGATACCAAAAGCATGGTAAAAAGAGGAGTAACCCAAGTTATTAGTAAGGGAACCGTTGTAGACTCTGATTTACTTAGTGGAACTGATAACCACTACATAGCAAGTTTATTGGATTACAACTTTTTATATGTTTTATGCTATGCTGATATTTCTACAGGAACCATTTTTGTTATGGGCCTTCCTCACTCCAAAGAAAAATTAATTAGCGAAATCTTAAATTTAGGAATTCTTGAATTAATTTTACCAGATAATACAGACCTAGAATTAATTGGATTATTAAAAGGTGCTTATAATATCGATATCTCTATTGAAGAAAGAAAATTAGAAGATCAATATCTTCATTTATATGAGAATCTAACCGATGATCACTTTAAAGAAAGTGTAAAACATCTATTATATTATTTAGTTGTACGAGAATTAAAAGATCTTTCTCATATGGTTCCAGTAACGGTTGTTTATCCAGATGACTACTTAGAGATGGATATTCATACCGTAAGAAACTTAGAATTAATAGAAACCTTACGTTTAAAAGAAAGAAACTATTCACTAATATGGCTACTTGACAAATGTAAAACTAGTATGGGAAGTAGAAAACTAAAAAATTGGCTAATGAATCCTTTAAAAAATAAAGAACTGATTATGGACCGATATGATAAAATTGATATTTTCAATAACGAATTTATAATTAAAGATCGTTTGCGTAATGCTTTGTATGAAGTATACGATATAGAACGTATCTGTGGGAAAGTAGCTTGTGGAAACTTAAATGCTAGAGACTTACTTCAATTAAAAAATAGCTTAAAAGTTCTTCCTTCCATTAAAGAAATGATTCGTGAATTAAAATTTGATTATAAAATGAATACACATCAAGAAATTTATGAATTACTAGAAAAAGCAATTTATGAAAATCCTCCTGTTACAATTAAAGAAGGATATTTAATAAAAGAAGGTTATAATGAAGAACTAGATGAATTAAAAGCAATAAGAAGTGGTGGAAAAACATTTATAGCTGACTTTGAAGCAAAATTAAAAGAATCTACAGGAATCAAAAATTTAAAAGTAGGTTACAACAAAGTATTCGGATATTACATTGAAGTAACGAAAGGTCAAACAAAAGAAGTAAAAGAAGAACTTCATTGGGAAAGACGACAAACACTAACTAATTGTGAACGTTATATCAGTCCAGAATTAAAAGAAAAAGAAGCATTAATATTAAATGCAGAAGAAAAAATTATTGATTTAGAATATAATCTTTTTTTAGAAATAAAAGCAATAATTAAATCAAACTTATTAAGTTTAAAAGACACTTCAGAAATACTAAGTGAACTTGATGCATTATGCTCCTTATCTGTGTGTTCCGAAGAATATCACTTCGTAAGACCTATTTTAAACGAAGAACACTTCATTGAAATTAAAAACGGACGACATCCAGTAGTAGAAAAAGTAAGCAATATTGAATATGTAAATAATGATTGTATTATGGATCCGAGCATTAATACACTTTTAATTACAGGACCAAACATGAGTGGAAAAAGTACTTATATGCGTCAACTAGCAATTATTATAATTCTTGCCCAAATGGGATCTTTTGTTCCTGCTGATAGTGCTAAATTACCAATTATTGATAAAATATTTACAAGAATTGGAGCAAGTGATGATTTAGTAAGTGGTGAATCAACATTTATGGTAGAGATGAAAGAAGCAAAAAATGCTATTTGTGGTGCTACAGAAAACTCTTTAATCCTTTTTGATGAATTAGGAAGAGGAACGGCAACATATGATGGAATGAGTCTTGCAAGAAGTATTTTAGAATACATTAGCAAAAATATTAAATGCAAAACGCTTTTTTCAACCCACTATCATGAATTAACTAGCTTAGAAAGAAATATCCCAAGTATTAAAAATGTACATGTAAGTGCACATGAAGAAAATGGTACGATTACATTTTTGCATAAAATTAAAACTGGTGCTGTAGATAAAAGCTATGGTATTCACGTTGCAAAACTTGCTGGAATGCCAGAAGAATTACTAAATAGAGCAAGTGAAATATTAAAGTTTTATGAATCTGATTCAAAAAACAAACAAAAAGATGAAATTGATGATAACATTCAACTTGCTATGTCATTTGAAGAAGAAAAAAAGGATCCTGTAAAAGAAAAAATAGAGCACTTAGATCCACTTCGTCTAACACCAATTGAGGCTTTAAATATTTTATATGAATTAAAAGAAATGATTCAAAAGAAATAAAAAGATGAACCTGTTTTCTTGCTCTAGGTTTATCTTTTTGTTATAATGTGAAAGGTGATTATTATGTCAGTATCTCGTAGCGAATTAAGAAAAAAATGTATGATTATTCTATATCAAATTGATCTTCATAAAACTTTAAAAACCCCCTATGAAATAGATGAATTGATTCAAGATAACTTAGAAATAGAAAATGAATTTGTAAAAGAAATTATTTATGGAGTAACAACACATCAAAATGAATTAGATGAACAAGCTAATAAATATGTAAAAGACTGGACAATCGAACGTATAGATAAAACTGGTGCAGCAATTTTGCGTATGGCAATTTATGAGCTTAAATTTACAAAAACACCACCTATTGTTATTATTAATGAAGCAATAGAACTAGCAAAAGAGTATAGTGACGATTCAGTGCGTAAAATTATCAATGCTGTATTAGATAAAATGATAAAGGAATAAAAATGAATGAATACTTTGATTTAAACAAAGAAAGCATTTCTTCAATCAGAAATATTCGAACAGAGAAGATATTATCTTTACAATAATGCAAAAGTTAGTGCATTGTTTACCCTTTGATTTTATTCCAATGCAATGAGACTAGGAGAAAACATCGGTCTTTTTATTATCCATCTTTTAATTTAGAATTTCATATACAAGAAATGTTTAAAAGTTCTGAAATTTATGAAGAACTAGAATTTATCTAACATACTCTGATTCCATATTTTCACAATACTTTTACCAATTATTTGCATTTTTCACACCTGAAAAAATAGAAAATATGATCGAAAAGAAAACTATTATTCCAAAACAAGTTCAAATAGAAATGATATCATCTTATAAAGAACATTATAGTAATATTCAAAAATTAATGGAAAGGAGAAGGAAAAAAACAATAATGGAAAAAAATTATATTCAAGTCAGCGCTTTAAATAATTATATTAAATTATTAATAGATGACAGTTCCTTTCTCCAAAAAGTTTACCTAAAAGGAGAAATTTCCAACTTTAAGAATCATATGAGTGGACATTTATATTTCACATTGAAAGACGAAGAAGCTCGTATAAGCGCTATCATGTTTCGCAATAAAACAATTGATTTAAAATTTACTCCTGAAGATGGGAAAAAAGTTTTAGTAGAGGGTCGTATATCTTGCTATCCGTCTCAAGGAACTTACCAAATATATGTTGACAAAATGGAAGAAGATGGATTAGGAAATCTTTACGTTTTATATGAAGAATTAAAAAGTAAACTACAAAAAGAAGGATTATTTGATACATTTCATAAAAAAAGAATACCTAAATACCCTGAAAAAATAGGAATTATTACCGCACCAACAGGAGCAGCTATAAAAGATATTTTAAGTACCTTAAAAAGAAGATATCCTATCGCAAAAACAATTCTATTTCCAGCATTAGTTCAAGGAAACTCTGCTGCTGCAGACATTGCAAGACAAATTGAAAATGCCAAAAACTATGACTTAGATATTTTAATAATAGGACGAGGTGGGGGATCTATTGAAGACTTATGGGCATTTAATGAAGAAATTGTTGCTCGTGCCATTTACAATTGTAAAATACCTACCATCAGTGCTGTTGGACATGAAATAGATTTCACAATTTCAGATTTTGTTGCTGATTTAAGAGCTCCAACTCCAACAGGAGCAGCAGAACTAGCAACACCCACAATAGAAGAAGTAAAAAATACAATAAACAACTTTAAAAGCGAACTAAATCATTTAATTAAAAATAAATTAAATACATTAGATCATCAATTAAAACAAGTAAAGAATTCTTATATTTTAAAAAATCCTAGTATGCTTTACGAAATCAAAATTCAGAAATTAGATTATTTAAGCGAACAATTAAATCAAGCATTAATGAAACATATTATTCAAAAAAAAGCAGACTTTGATAAAATAAGCAATTCCTATATTCTTAAAAATCCACTTTTACTTTATCAAAATCATCAAGAAAATTTGAATAATATAGCAAATCGCATAGAAATTGATATAAAAAGAATCTTAGAACAAAAATCTCATCAACTAAATTTAAAAATAAATACATTAAAGTTAGTAAATCCTTTAAATATATTAGAAAAAGGATATTCATTGATAAAAAAGGATCAAGAGCTTATCAAAAGTATTAAAGAAGTTAAGCCAAAAGATATAATAGAAATTCAAATGAAAGACGGAAGCATCACTGCTTCTATTAAGGAGGTCAAATAATGGAAAAAACATTTGAAACTGCATTAAAAGATTTAGAAATAATTATAAAAGAATTAGAAAGTGGTAATATTCCACTAGAAAATGCTATTGTAAAATACACAGATGCAATGCAATTAGTAAAATTTTGTAGTGATAAGTTAAATACTGCAACAGAACAAATAAATAAGACTGTATCAGAATCTGGAGAATTAAAAGATTTTGAATTAAAAGAAGAAACGGAAGGTTAAAAATATGGCAACCGTAAACGAAATAACAAATCGTAGTGTTGATTTTGCAAAATGGTATACAGATATTTGCCGTGTTGCTGAATTAGTAGATTATTCATCAGTAAAAGGAAGTATGATAATTCGTCCATATGGATATGCCATTTGGGAAAACATTCAAAAAGTATTAGATAAAATGTTTAAAGAATCAGGTCATGAAAATGTTCAAATGCCTCTTTTCATACCAGAATCATTATTGAATGTAGAAAAAGATCATATTGAAGGTTTTGCACCAGAAGTTGCATGGGTTACTATGGGAGGAAATACTCCACTTGAAGAAAGATATTGTGTAAGACCAACAAGTGAAACACTTTTTTGTGATCATTATAAAAAAATTATCAAATCATATCGAGACTTACCCAAATTATATAATCAATGGTGCACGATAGTTCGATGGGAAAAAACAACAAGACCATTTTTAAGAAGTAGAGAAATTCTTTGGCAAGAAGGGCACACAATGCATCAAACAGAAGAAGAAGCACGTAAAGAAACATTAACTATGTGGCATGTATATGAAAAATTTCAAAAAGAATACCTAGCATTACCAGTAATTGTTGGAAAAAAGACCGAGAAAGAAAAATTTGCTGGAGCAGAAGAAACTTACACAATTGAAGCAATGATGCAAGATGGTGTAGCATTACAAAATGGTACTAGTCACTATTTTGGTCAAAGCTTTGCTCGCGCTTTTAACATTGAATATTTAGATCAAAATAACACTTTAAAAACTCCTTATCAAACAAGCTGGGGTGTAACAACTAGAATGATTGGTGGACTTATTATGACTCATAGTGACGATAATGGTTTAGTACTACCACCAAAGATTGCTCCAATTCAAATAGTTTTTATTCCAATAGGTAAAGATCCAAAAGTAATCGAAAAAATCGAAGAAATTAAAAATAATTTACCAGAATATATTACCTCAAAAATTGATTTATCTGAAAAAAGCCCAGGTTACAAATTTGCAGAAGCAGAAGTAAAAGGAATTCCATTACGTGTTGATCTTGGAAGCCGTGATCTAGAAAATAATACTGTAACTTTGGTTCGAAGAGATACTTTAGAAAAACAAACTGCATCATTAGAAAACATTGAAAATACTATTATAAAAATGTTAGATGATATTCAAGAAAATTTATATAATACTGCTGAAAAAAGAAGAAATAGTATGCTTCATGATGCAAAAAATTATGAAGAATTTATAAAAATTGCCAATGAACTGCCTGGATTTATCAAAATAAATTGGTGTGGCAAAACTTCATGCGAAGAAAAAATAAAAGAAGATACAGGATATAAATCTCGTTGTATCCTAATAGAAGAAAAAACAGATGGTTGTTGTGCTGTTTGTAAAGAAAGTGCAAAACATAAAATATATTTTGGAAAACAATACTAATTCATATGACAATTATTGGTACTAGCCAGTTATTGTCATTTTTATTTTATCAAACTCATCCATAATATAAATGTGAGGTGAAAATATGAAAAAGAAAATAATGACAGTCTTACTAAGCATGAGTATTCTTTTTGCACCACTTCCTGTATGGGCATATTCAAATGAAATCATTGTAGGTGGTGACAATATAGGAATTCACATAGATAGTGATGGAATCTTAGTAATAGGCTTTTATAAGGTAAACGGATCATTTCAAAAAAGCTTTCCAGAAATAGAAGTAGGAGATCGCATTACAAAAGTGGAAAATGTAGAAGTTTCTTCTATTAATGATTTAACAAAAGAAATTGAAAAAAATTTAAATAATAATAAGGTAAAGCTAACCTTAAAAAGAGATAAAGAAATAATTACAACTGATTTAACTTTAACAAATGTAGATGGAGTATTTAAAACTGGTTTATATGTTAAAGATGGAATTAGTGGAATAGGTACACTAACCTATATCGACCCTGGAACAAAAATATTTGGAACCCTAGGACATGAAAGTGTTCTTTGGCGAAGTGCAAAAAATATGAATATATAAGTTAGAAGAAACAAAAGTAGGAAGAATGGTAAAAGTTAGTAAATATAAGAGTTTGAGAGAATTTTAAACTTAAAAAAGGAGAAAATATTTATGAGAATTTTACCAAATCGGACTAATAGTTTATTTGGAAATATGCCATATATTTATCAAAAAAAGATAAATAAATGGTCTTTGAAGAAAATTACTGAAAAAACAAAATTTTTAATTGTTGATGACAAAGATGGTCAGCTGGGTATGTGTCCTTTAAGAAGAAATATTCCTATTGTCGTATATGAACCAGAAAAAGTATTTTTAGAGGGTGGAAAAACTGATATACCTTTAAATATTCCAAATACATCAGATTTTATATTCGCCAAAAGAAATATATTAGGTTTTAAAGATAGAATTACTACAGAGTTATTAACTACAAAATGTGATATGATAAATAAAAATTATTATAATTTTACAGATGAAAATAAATATGAGTATGTTGCCGCTTGCCATAGTTTAGATAGAGATTCTAATATAGGGTTTTCTATGGAATACAAAATAAATAAATTAAAAAGTAATGTAGCTAAAAATGGATATATATATTTAGAGTATAATGTGGCTTTAAAAGATGATGATTATGAAACCTATCCAGCTAATAAATATTTAAGAAGTGATGAGATATTAAAATATTTTGATTTGAATGAATGGACGATTATTACAAATGAAATTGCAATTTTAAAAGAAGATTATACTCCTCTTAATAAAGACAGAAAAGATGTTGTAGTAGGGTATTTAGACGCTAAGAAATCTCCAACTCCTAAAAAGAAAGAAATTAAACAGAAACAAAATTATACCTTTTATGATACTAGAGAAGAAAAATGTGTAAATCACAGTTATATAATAAATGGAGTATTAAGATGAGAAAGATTAATTATATTGTAAAATGTGATAATACAATTTTAAAAGAAGAATTGCGAAAGAATCAAAATAGTATTTATAAAAGATTTTCTTTAATCGTGAGTAAAAGAAGGGAGTTAAAATGCTATGAAAACAGCAGAAACAAGAAATCTAATATCAAAAATGAGAAATAAAGATATAGAAAAAAAGAAAGAAAAGTTGGAATATATTGGTAGAGCGATTCCTTATGGATACTTAAAAAATAATAAAAAGTTAGTGATAGATAAACAAACGTCCCATATCGTACATCTAATTTATGATTTATATGATAAAGGATGTAGTTATAGTCAAATAGCTGATTACTTAAATGAGAGGAGTATCACATCTCCGTCATACTATAAAATTTGTAACAGATATATCAATCTAACTGAAAATGATGAAAATAAAAGGTGGCAAAGAGGAGCAATTCGAAAAATTCTGATGAATAAAGTTTACAATGGTTATTATAAGTACTCAGATAAAAAAACACATCCAGAAATTGTGGATGATGAATTATTTAATAAAGTTCAATTAAGAATTCAAAGCAAACAAAATAGTTCAGGTGTTGATTTCTATTATCATAATGGGAACATTTTTTCTAATAAAGTGTATTGTGAAGAATGTGGAAGAGTATTTACTATTTCTCCATCAAATAATAAAGATGGAATAGTAAATTACTTAAGATGTTCCAGTTATGATACAAGAGGTAAAAATAAAGTAGATTGTTCTAACAAAATAGCTATTAAGTATGATGAATTAGCAAATATATTATCTTTGTTTTTAGAAGATGAAATCTATAGTAATATTAATTTTAAAATTTTAGAAAATATATATGAAACTCATCTTAAAAATGGCAGTATCGAAATTCATAGAAAATACTTAAAACAAGAAAAAATATTAATTGAAAATCAAATAAAAGAATTAGAAAAAGAAAAAAATAATGGAAAAGATTTAATTGCTGAAATTAAAGAAAAAGAAACGAAAAAACTTTTATATATTTATAATAATAGACTTAATGAAATTGATAGTTTACTAAAAGAAATATATTCTTTTGCAAGAACAAAAAATATCACAAAAAAAGAATTTTATTTAGATAAGTACATGATAGAATCATTTATAGAAAAAATTACAGTAGGATCATTGATAAATTCTAAAAGAGAAATAAATATTATTTTAAAATAATTTGTTAAAAAGAAAGGGGATTATGTTATGGTATTTAAAATTGAAAAAACAAAGAATTATACAGTAATGAGTAATTACCACTTAAGAGATAAGAATTTATCTTTGAAAGCTAAAGGATTATTATCATTTATGCTGTCATTACCAGAAGACTGGGATTACTCATTAAAAGGATTATGTTCTATTAGTAAAGAAAACAGAGATGCTATTCGCTCAACTTTGAAAGAATTACAAGATAATCTTTATTTGGAAATAGAAAAGGTTAGGGGAGATAAAGGGTATTTTGAGTACAATTATTTAATATATGAAAAACCACAATTATCTAAACAAGATGAAGGAAATTATCCATATACGGAAAATCCACATCTGGAAGATCCAAATGTGGAAAAACAACTACAAATAAATACTAATGAAAAAATAGATAAAGAAGATAAAACAAAATCTTCTTTTTTTGTTGCAGAAGAACATAATATTTTGACTTTAGAACTCATTGAAAGAGGATATATTACTAAAAATGATATCCAAATATTTTATTATGATAAGCTATTTGAATGTTTATTAGAGAATAATACATACAAAACCTTAATTCAAATTATTCATTATATTGTTCCAAGGGTACTAAAAAGAAATTTTGAAGATGAGGAGGGTAATTCTATTGAAAATAAGTTTGGATATCTTAAAAATGCAATATATAGTAATATTTATCGATTAGAACATTTAAATGATGAACTGTGGTAAAAAAAATGTTTTTTTAAATAAATATGATATACTAGTAACTAGTAGAGGAGTATTTTTATGAGAAATTTTTTTAGAACTTTTTTATCAATTACATCTATAGTAATGTGCTTAATAAGTATTATAGTGTTATTACATACTTATATTCAATATCCCTTAACCCAAGAAAATTCAAAATCAATTATTTATTGTATTATTACTAGTGTAATATGTCTTAGCTTAAATATAGCAATTTTGTATTATTCTGTTCACAATGAATCAAAAAATAGTAGATCAAAATAAAAAACAAAATCTATATTTAATCAAAATCGTAAATAATCTTAGCAATATGGTGAAATTTTTATGAATTATACGAAGATAGGAAAATTTATAAACGAATTAAGAACAGAGGCAAATTTAACTCAACAAGAGCTTGCAGATATGATACCAATTAGCAGACAAGCTGTATCAAAATGGGAAAGAGGTATTACAATTCCAAATCCCGATACTTTAAAAATTTTAAGTGATATATTTAAAGTTCATGTCGAAGAAATTTTAGTAGGGGAAAAAATAAATGAAAAAAACGCTATTTATATTAATAATTTTATTTTAAAAGTTTTAGATGATTTCAATAAATCACATAAATACTTATTAATTTCTATAATAACAATAATAGTTTTAATTGTATTTTTTTTATTATACTATTTCCTAGATAATTACAATTCTATAAAAGTTTATTTAATCAATGGGTTATCAGATAATATACAAGTTTCCAATGGAATTTTTGTTGTAACGAAAAAACAAAGTTATTTTCAAATTGGCAATATCTTGTATGATGAAAACATTAAAATTGACAAAATTGAATTATATTATTTAAACCATGAGAATAAAAAAACATTAATTTATTCTTCCGAAGATATAAATGTTTTATTAACTGACTTTTATGGTTATAATGCTTATTTTGATTATAAAAATTTAAAGCAAATTATTAATAACCTATTTTTAGATATTGAAATGAACAAAAAAATGGAAACGATCAAATTAACTTTAACGCAAGATTTTTCTAATGATTTTTTACTAAATTTTAAATCCAAGAAACTTTATGATAATAAATATAATGAGAGTGAATTACATTCTGTAAAAAATGGAACTGAAGCAATAATAGTAAAAAAATTTACTCAAACCAACAATAGTTATTTTTTTAAAGAAAAAGATTTTGAGTATACTTATTTTCCCTCTTCTCATATTTTAATTTTAAAGAATATTTCTAATTTAGAAGAATGGACATATAATTTTGAATTAGACAATTTAGTGTATGATCAATACCATCAAAATGAATTAATCAATTCTTTTCTATATTTTAATAAAAAGATAGAGTGTCAAATTGGAGATTGTAGTTTAGCACAAGAAAAAATAGATTTTTTTCAAGATAAATTATTACCGTTTCAAGAGGGAACTTAATAGGTTCTTTCTTTGTTTTATTGCATAATGATATTCTTTTTATAGAAAGGAGGTAGTGTGAAAGTTTATGAAAAAAGTTTTATTATCTTTTGTTGTTTGTTTGGCATTATTTTCTATTAAGGATGTAAGAGCATTAGAAGAATATTATAAAAATGATAATGGAGTATCTTTATCCAAAGAAGAATACGATTTTTTATCTGATTTTTATTGGCCAGGATGTCAAGAGTTAATGAAAATAGAAGATTATCAAAAATTTTTATCATCTAATATCATGAATCAAGAAATCAAAAAGATTGTTGTAAATGAACCAATCCCTAGATCTACTTGGATTGAAGATTCAGGTAGAACATTACAAATTGCGACTTCTTGTGGAAATGATTGTACAGTTTCTGTTACACTTCGTTGGAATAATGCACCATACGTGAGAAGCTATGATGTAATGGGTGCTTATTTAGAAAATGTATCTTTATTAAATACTCCTACAACCACAATTCAATCTTCTAATGGTGCTTCTACAAATAGAGATGTAAATAAACAAAATAATGGCTTTGGTGTGTCATTCCTTTTACCAAGTGGAAATAACCTTGTTATCAATCAAAGTTATAGAGTTTCAAAAGGTGGACATATTTATGCAAGTTATCAGCATGCCAAACAAAACATTTCTCTATTAGACAGTAAAAGATATTCCATTTCTAAATCAGGATATGGAAAAGTATTTAGCTTCACAGGGAACGCTGCTATAGCTTATGACCGAATGAATGGTGTAGATATTGGAGTATAATTAAATTCTAAATTTTAAAAGGAGTGAAGAAATGAAACAAAAATTAAAAATATTTATTATAGGAATAATTCTATTAATCCCCACAATTGTAAAAGCCGAAGTGAATCCAAGAATTACATACTATACCTATGGTCATAAAATGACTTGGAATATTGAAAATATATGGTATTTTATAGATAGTGCTGCTTCTTCATATGAATCAGTAGTTGCAGACGCAGCCAATAATTGGGTTCATACAGGATATGGATATAATAAATTATATCCATATACAAAAACGACAAATATTACTTTAAGTGCAACAGATGTATTCAAACTTGCTGAAGGAGAAAATGCACTAGGAGTTACTTGGCATTTTAAAAGAGTGAATGGAAAAGCGATTGGAGTTAATGGGCAAAATGGAGCTCCCACTGAAAATTGGCTATATTGTCATGTAGATTTAAACATTCCAGAATTAAATAAATTAGGAAACCGAGCTAAAAAAATTACCACTTTACATGAAATGGGTCATTGTTTTGGATTAGCACATGGTATAGAGAAGAAAAGTGTAATGTATCCTTATTATAATGGATTAGATTCAAGTGTTAATGGTGTACAAGAAATAGACCATAAAACTTTCAATTACATATACTCATAAAGAAAGGAAAATAATATGAAGAAAAAAATAATATTTGGAACATTATTATTTGGCTTACTATTCATTAGTTCTTTTGGAATAGAAAAATTAATGAACAATTCTAATAATAATACCCAAGAAAACAAAGTTGAAAAAAATAAGGATGAAAGTGAATTAGATATTCAGGATGTAAAAGAAGAAAAAATAATTCCTATTTCTGGTAATGCTTATTTTCTTAATGAACCTACATTAGAATATTTGAAAGAAAGTTCAGATATTATAGCAATAGCCTCTATAGAAGACTCAGAAGCTTTTATGGAAGATAAAGTTGTATATTCAAATTTAAACCTAAAAGTTAAAAAAGTGATTAAATCAGATCATACACGTTCTAATATAGAAAATCTAAAAGTAAGACAACTCGGTGGAAAAATTAGCATTGGAGAAATGAAAAAAAATTTATCCACCGAAGAATATTCAAAATATGGCTTTGAAGAAAATGAATCAGAAAGAACGATTTTATATTTTGACGTTTCAAATGGTACGCTAGATATGAGAAATACAAAGGAATACTTAGTTTTCCTAGATTACAATGATAATGGAGAATTAACATTTAATTCTTTAAATTACGGAATTAGAGAAATTCAGGATAGTAAAATATTTGATTATGATACAAATTCCTTTATTGAAACTGACTTATTATCATAATAATTAATAAAAAAATATGATTTTTTAAGTTTATTGTAACCAATGGTAAATTGGAAAAGAATACAATTAGATTGTATAAATTTTTCTTTAGTGATTAGCATTGAAAGAATAATTGCTGAGTAGTTAATTCAGGATAAAGTTCTATCCTGAATTTTTTAGGAGAATACTATGGAAAAATATAATAAAATATTTTATAAAATTCGTCTTACTGTTCTAATCTTATTTCTAATTGGAATAGGATTCAAATGTTTATATGAATATTATCGACCTATAAAATTTTCTTTAAAAAATATTGATAAAATAGTTATAAAAAATATTTATTTGACTTCAGAATTAGATCAAGAAGTTACTATAGAAATTACGGATCGAAACAAAATACAAGAACTGTTAGGATTTATAGATAATAAATATTTATTTGCGGTAGATAGAACAATTGAATATAGTATTTATAGAGAATATGAGATTGTTGTTGGTGATTATATTTTATACATACCTTCTTCAACACATGATGAACATGGATATCTAAAAAAGAATAATTATGCTATAAAAATTAATTATCCAAAAGAATTTATTCAATCTATTGAAAAAATATTACAGCAAAAATATTATGAATTAACACATCCATAATAAAATATAAAAATCAAGATTACATCTTAATTATTAATAGTGATAAAACGAGGGTAGACTAATTAATAAAATACTTTTTCTAAATTTGGATTATATGTTTATAGTGTTATTTTTAATTGGAATAATCAAAATTAAAAAAACAGAGAAAGTTAATATAATTTTTCTCTGTTTTATATAATGTAGTTTATAATAGTGCCTTGTTCTTCCTTTTTAATTTTTAAAAAACTTTAGATATTTTTTCTTATTATTATAAACTCCAAAAATATCTAAATAAATTTTATTAATAAATGATATGTATTTAGATCTTTTATTTTCATTGAGAGTTTTGTTGGTTGTAGAATCCTGAACATGAATTAATTCGTGGTCAATATTTATAAATAAATTATGAATTCTGCCTCTATTTCTTAAACAAAAAATAAGATCTGAAAATAGATTATATAACTTTTTAAGTTCATTGTAAGTATATTCATCAATTTTTTTTAACTCAAGATCATTTTCTTTTAAAAAAATACTTATTGAAGGAATATATTTACTGTTGTATATAAAATTGCTTAAAATGATTCTGTATATTTTTTCACAAATTAGTTCGGTATTATCATAAAAAGAGCAAGATAATGTAAAATAATCTTCCATGATACTTTTATTAGATATAAAAATTTTCTCTAAATAAAACTGACGTCTTCTATTTAATGTACCAAGTTCCTCAAAAATTTCTAAGAATCTATCTAGTAAATTTAAAAATTGGTTAGCATTTATATAATATTCATCAATTTTTTTAGTTGAATTAGACTGTAGGCTAGATTCATCGATTTTATCTATTATAGTATCTAATAAGTTACTGGAAATAATAGCATACATTGATACATAATTATTATGTTCATTTTCAAAAATCTTTTTTATTAAGATTTCCTTTTTCTTCTTTAATAGCACTTGTTTCTTCCTTTCTGTATATATTTTGCAAATATAAATTTAAAATGAAATTTAATGAACCTTCAAGATAAGGATATTTAAAGATAATTTTTTTTTGAAAATAGATTACCCAAAACAATTTTTTTTGATTTTTAGATATTCCTATAAAATGTTCATGAATGCCATCACTTATTAATAAAGAATTAGACTGGATAATAATATCTAAATGATTATTTTTGTATTTTTTTAAGGTGTTTTTAAAATTTTCAAAATGAAAAAAGTTTTGAAATTCAAATAATAATATAGATGAAGAAAATTTAGCTATCATAATTTTTATCACTTTCCTCGTATAATCAATCTTATAGAAATTATTAATCTATTTGATTGATTCTTTCTA
>CAJUNF010000008.1 GCA_910587775.1 uncultured Bacilli bacterium
TAGGGGCGTGGTATAATGGTAGCATAGGAGTCTCCAAAACTTTTGATGGGAGTTCGATTCTCTCCGCCCCTGCCAGTTGTGGATAATCTCCAAAAATATGGAGCAAAACATATATAAAAGCATGGAATAACGAATGTTTAATCCATGCTTTTTTAGACGTGGTTATTTATTTTCCATAAAATTGGAAGAAAATATGATAAAAAAAATTAAATTAATTCGTTTAGAAAAAGTGAATGATTTACTAATTCCTCCAGAAGCATTATCAAACCAAAATGAGAAGCGAAAAACCAAAGAAACATTAAAAGCTTTAAATTATATTGGAGGCTAAAAAAGTTTTCTTTTTTTGACAAAATCTCTAAAGAATAACATTAATTTTAATACTTTTTTTCTTTTTTTCAAGATAATTAATAAAAAAGGAGTGAGAGTAATGCAAGAAAATATTATTAAAAAAGGAGCAGCTAATTGGGTAGATGGTTGGAATGCCAAAGGGGGAAAATTAATATTGACAGACCAATCCATATACTTTGAGGGTCATGCTTTTAATATAGGAAAAAAGCAAAACGAACTAAAATTAAAAGAAATTCAAGAAGTAATGACAAGATTTTTAAATGTTTTAATTATTATTACTAAAGATCATCGAAAAATAGAATATCGTGTGAACGGTCGTAAAAAGTGGCAACAAACAATTCAAAAACAAATACTTTTTGGAGATGACCATGAAGAAATTTAATATTCTTTGGCAAAGTAATAAAAAGAAAATACCAAGTCAGTTACAAGTAAAAGAAAAAGAATTGTTTATCGAATGTGATAATAAAATTATAAAAATACCGTTTACTTCCATCGTAAATAGTACCTTAAAAGAAAATACTTTAAGCATTGAAACAGATAAAAATACCTATCAACTAGAAAGTGAACATGCCAAACTAATTACGGAAAAAATAAAGGATTATCATAAAGAGAAAAATAAAATACCAAAAAAGAAATCAAAAGAAGAAATACTACAAGATATTTTAGCTTCATATAACAAATTTATAGAAAATAAACCAAATGATATGCTATTTGCATTCAGTGATGAAACTAGTAGTACTTTAATAAGCTATGCTCTTGAAACAGATGAAACAGAAAGTATCATTAGTGTAGTTAAATCAAAAGTTTGGGAATTCTTTTTAGGATTATATTATTATATTTTAGAAAATATTGATAATAGTTCAAATACTGAAGAATTTTTCCGTAATTTATTTCCAGATGTCATCGATGAATTTCATGATATTTTAAAAAGTAATGATGAAGAAATTTTAAAGGATTATCAATACGAAGAAAATTTGAAACGAGTAAATACTTACTTTTTAAAAAATGAACAAGCCTTAAAAATAAAACCAGAATTAAGAAAAAGTGTTCCAGATTATCAAGAATTTAAAAGCTTTTTAAAAGAATTAGAGCAAGCATATAATGATTATGTAAATCCATCAAAGAAATTAAATATTTTTTTAAATATCGTCAAAGAACCAAAAAAGATTGATCCGAATTCGCAAGAAGGAATTTTAAAATTAGTAAATAAAAGATTTATGAGATTTCATGTATCAAAATATGCTCAGATTTTTACTTTTGCTAGTCCGAAATATCATGAGAGTTTATCAGTAGGTTTAAAGACAGAAAATGACGAACTAATCGAATCGTCGATAGAATTAGCAGAAAAACAATTTTACATGAGTTTATTTTTATATTGTTATCAAAAAATTGACCAAAGTGAAAAAACCAAAGAATTCTTTCGTAACATCTATCCTAATTTAGTAGATAGTGTACTTGAAATGTCCGAAGAAGATTTAAAAATATTAGACTATAACCATTATGAACAAATTATATCGGATATCATTTCTCTTACCATGCGAATGAAAAAACAACGTGAAGAAAATCAAACACAAAAAGATTTTGATTGCGAATCTTATCAAATGTATGATGAAATTGAACCTTATCTTCTGTTTTTAGAAGAATCATATAACCGTTATGTTAAACCAGAAAAAGAATTAAATATATTATTAAATCATCAAGTTAATCGTGGGAATAATCAAGGAGAAGCATCTAGTAAAGCCTGGACCCATTTTTACCTACCTATTGTTTTAATTATTGCGATGGTTATTTTATTTTTCATGGAACTATTTGGGGATGGGGGTATCATCATAGATTGTAGATGGTTTTCTGTAGGATTATTTATTATTTTAGTTATTTGGGCTGCTGTAGGTGCAAATGGGAAAGAATGTACTTGTCCAACTTGTGGAAAATGGGATGCCTTAAAATTACAGTCAGATCGAATTATTGATAGCAAAGATACATGGAGAACGAAAACAGAATATATTAATAATCGTCGAATAGAAAAACAAGTAGCTGTTCGCATTGATTTACATGAACAACATTATATTTGTGAAAATTGTAATAATGAAACCGTAAAATATGTAAATGAGGAAACGATTTTATGATTACTCCTGGAGAAGCTAAAATAAGCTTTAGTTGGCTTATTCAAAATACGATTCAAACCTCTCAAAAAGATTTAACAGAATTGTTAGTCTTTTTTCGTGTATTAAGTAATTCTGATGCTATCAATCATGACAAATTAGAGTATTTACTAGATTACTATTCCTTGCCAGAAACTAATCAAAAAGATATTTTTGTCTTAGAAAGTTATAAAAAATTTATTTCCAAACAAACAGAAGAGAAAGAAAACTATTTAAATAACTTATCTAAAATATTAGATTATATTAATGATAATTCTTTGAAAAACAAACAACTTTTAGCTTTATTTCGTGCCGAAATGCCTAACCTAAAATATGAAAAAGATGAAATGGATTCTATCATAAAAGATAAGTTAGAAAATTTAATAGGCCTTCAAAATGTGAAAGCTGAAATAAAAAATTTGCAAAATTTAGCTTTAATCAATAAAAAAAGAAAAATGAATGGTTTAAAAACTAATTCGATAGCAATGCATATGGTTTTTCAAGGTCCTCCTGGTACAGGTAAAACAACAATTGCGCGAATTATTGGGGAAATATATTATGCTCTAGGAATTATTTCGAGAAAAGAAGTTCTTGAAGTAGCTCGTGAAGATTTAGTGGCTGAATATTTAGGACAATCAGAAATCAAAACCAAAAAAGTATTAGAAATGGCTAAAGGAGGTGTTTTATTTATTGACGAAGCTTATTCCTTAAGTGATAGCGAAGATGATTATGGAAAATCCGTAATCAATACTTTGTTAAAATTTATGGAAGACCATCGTGACGATACTTTAATTATAATTGCTGGGTATACAGATGAAATGACTAAATTTTTAAAATCAAATCCTGGTCTAGAATCACGTTTTAATACCATTCTACTTTTTCCAAATTATACTACGGATGAATTAATGGAAATTTTAAAAAAAAGAGTAAAATCTAGCGATTATCAAATTGATGAAGAAGATTTACTAGTAATCAAAGAGATGATTTCTAAAATAAAAAAAGAAGAAAAAACATTTTCCAATGGTCGCTATATTAGAAATATGCTAGAAAAAGCAATGAAACAACAAGCTAGCCGTCTTATCGAAATAGATTGTCCTACCAAAAAAGATTTAATGACACTAAAAATAGAAGATTTTAGAGATTAGAGAAAAGAAATTAATTATCTTATACAGGCCATATTATAAAAGAATAGAAAAGACTAAAAAAGTTTAGAAGAAACAAAAAAGCATCAAAAATCATTTTTCCTAAATTGAAAAATGAACCATACCACAAAGTTTTTTTAATATAATAAAAAAGCCCAACCCAGTAAGGAGAGCTCATAAATGAATTAATCAATCTCTAATGTCTTTCATTTATTTTAAATAGGATTTAGCTATTTATTTTTTTCTTTAATCCGTCTTCCATATTAATTTTTGTTGGGATAATATATTTGGCATTTACTTTATGAGAAATTAAGTTTGTTATAACTTTCATTGCTCTTGAACCATCAAACCATTTTGGATTATCACTATTTTTTCTTATTTGATCTAGTGATGTTACAAGAGCATTTCTATCATATTTATCACTCATGTCTTTTGTTATCATATATTTTTGATTTTCAATTTTATATAGTGTGTTATCTAATAATTCATATCTAGCATTATTGTACCAATATAAATGATCGCCTCCAGCTAATATTAAAATATCTGCTTCAATGTTTATGTCACCAATTAATTCATCTATATAACTATATACTTCTTCAAATGTCACTGTTGGAATATCTTCTTTTAAGCTATCAAATTTTTTTGTAATATCTACAACACCAAAATTATAATATTTTTTATCTATCACTTTTTTATCTTTTACAAATATAAGTTCAATAGATCCACCACCACCGATAAAAATACAAATATTTTTATCATAATTTATTTCGCTATAGCAACCAAGTGCAGTATAATGAGCTTCATCTGCTTGACTAACTACTTCTATTGTTAGTTCATATTTAGTATTTAGATTATTGTTTATATTTTCTAATTCTTCATTTGTAATGGTTCTAAAAATACTACATCCATAAATATGGATATTTTTTGTATATTTTAAAGCTTTTTCTATAACTTCATCTAATTTATTTAAATCAGATATGGCTATTTTTGTATTATAATTTCTTTTGAATTCAATGGTTGTGTTATTTTCATATATTGTTTTATTATTCTCATAAATATGAGTTTTTGTATTATTGCTACCTATTTCTATAATTCCGTATTTTTCTTTCATATTGTCACTTCCTAATATAACTATTATATCAAACTTAATTTTAAAGTGGGTATAATTCTTTGTTCCAAATTTTTTTTATGATAGACATTAAAAATTTGAATAATGAAATTCTTGCTATACTCCTTAGAACTTGGTACTATACTTTTGCTTTTTTGGGAGTGATTTATTATATGTTAAGTGAAGAAATAAAAGTTTCAATAGTAGTTCCTATTTACAATACAGCAGAATATTTAGAGAAATGTTTAAATAGTATTTGTTCTCAAACATATCGTAATATAGAAATCATTTTGATTGATGATGGTTCTACAGATCAATCTTTAAATATCTGTAATTCTTTTGCAGATAAAGATTCTCGGATTCGTGTCGTACATCAAGAAAATAAGGGGTTATCAAATGCAAGAAATAAAGGTATGGAATTAGCAACTGGATCTTACATTTCCTTTTTTGATTCAGATGATTATGTAGAGCTCAATATGATTGAAACGATGCTTAAAATGTCTTTATCTCATAATGCTGATGTATGTGAGTGTAGTTTTGATGTACTTAGAGTTGATGGAAGTGTACGAGAATTTTCTTCTCATCGAGATGATCAAATTGTAATACAAGATTTGTATGGTTTAATAGATGCGTATGTTAAAGGCGTTGTTAAAATAATTGTTTGGAATAAGTTATATAAATTGTCTGAGATAAAGCAATTTCTCTTTGATGAAAATTGTATACGTGAAGAAGCAGATTATATTTTACGTTTATGTTTAGCTGAAAAGCGTTTTGTGGTTATTGATGATTCTTTATATCATTATGTAAAAAGACAGACGACATCTTTAACAGGAAAAAAGATATCTTCAAAATTGTTTTCTCTTAAAAGTTGGGGTGAACAAATGAGCGGTCATATTATGACGTTTGGATATGAATATCAAAAAAATGCTAATATTATTTTATATAATAGTTTAGCTCATATTTTAAAACATTTTATTCGTGATTATAAAAAAAATATCCTTGCTCCGAATGAATTTCAACAAGAAATTCACTTAGTTGTTGATCAGTTATTAGAACTATTTATAAATGTAGAAGGTATTCAAGAATTTCGAGATATAGAAAATGTTTTAACAATTATAAATGATTTAATGATAGTAGGAGTTTTAAAGAAAGAATTATTAGGTAATTGGGAATGTTTTTTAAATGTTAGTCAAAGTCTTAGCAAAAAATATATAATAGGAAAAGAGGAATAAAAAATGGCAAAGATTTCTATAACAGATATTCAACAGATTTATGAAAAAGTATTTCGTAAAAAGTCTCCTGTTCTTGATATAAAACCTTTGAGTGGTGGTTTTAAAAATGAAGTATATCTAGTTTTTGATGGAAAATTTCATTTCGTTTTAAAAGTGGATTCAAAGGATTTATCTAAATTAGTTAGTATTGATCAAAATATTATGTGGTGGGAAGCAAAAATGTTACAATTAATGAATTCTCAACGTATTCCATCTCCTGAATTTCTTTTTTTTGATGATTCTTGTGAAATTATTTCTTTTCCTTATGTGTGTATGAGTTATGTACCTGGATATAATTATTTATCTGCTCGATCTAATATGAATCAGCATGATATAGATAGTATACAATATCAACTAGGATGTTTAGCAAATCAAATTAGTTCTAATAAACGAGATTTTTATTTTCTACCAAATCAACCAGGAACTATTTTTAAAAATAATTATGATTTTGTAGTATATTTATTTCATAAATTGTTTGAAGATGCTTCACGTTTAAATTGCTTGGATTCCAAAATATATTTAAAAGTGCAATCAATTTTGCATCATTATCAAAAGTCTTTAATTAATGTATCATCTCCAAGTTTAACTAATACAGATATGTGGTATGGAAATGTTTTGGTTTCTGGAGATAAAGTGACAGGACTTATTGATTTTGCTGATATGTATTATTGTGATGAGTTAATGAATTTTCAATTTCAACCTGTTGATGGTGATGTTAGTGCATCTTTTTTAAAAGGATATAATAATAAACATTTAAATCAACAAGAAAAGGATCGTACAGATATATATCGTGCTTATATTTTTATGAAAATGATTATTAATGGTACACTTATGGAAAATAAAGAACTTGATTGGATTTATGATAATTTTAATGCACAAATAAATTATTTATCTAGAGAAAAAAGAAAATAATACTATATAAATTGGTAAAATTTGACTTTTTTCTTTTTTTTGGTATAATACTAGCGATTTTTAGGGGTTGGTATTAATGGATTTGAGAAATCTTCTGCCATTATATTATGATTTTTATATAGTGGCACGGGAGGGTAATATTACACAAGCATCTATGATCTATCATATTGCTCAACCGACTTTATCAAAAAATATACGTTTATTAGAGGAAGAAATAAAAATTCCTTTGTTTTCGCGTAATAACAAAGGGGTAGAATTAACTAAAGAAGGTGAAAAACTTTATAAACGTTTGGATTCTCTTTTTTGTTCTTTTAGCTATCATGATGATGAAGTTTCTGATGAGGAAACGGAAGGTAGTTTAATTATTGGGGTTACGCGTAATGTAGTTGATGCTCGTTTGGGTGAATATTTAAGTTTTTTTCATAAAAAGTTTCCTAAAGTAAAAATTATTATTGATATGAATAGCCCTCAAATGTTAAAACATCTTTTAATTACTCACAAAATAGATGTATTGATTGATTATTTGCCAAATGCTGATTATTTTGATGGATCTGATTTAATTGTAAAAGTGTTTGGTAAATTTGAAACCTGTTTTGCATGTTCTAAAGATTTTTATAATAGTCATGATTTAACTAATCTTACGGTTCGAGACTTAAAAAATTTTGATTTGGTTTTACCAGGCCCTTCTAGACGTCGTCAATTCTTAGATGATTATTTACAAGAGAAAAATTTAGTATTGCAATCTAATGTAGAATTTCAGGATTGGAAATATGCCTTAGAGTTTGTCTTAAGAAGTGACTCTATTGGTTATTTTATCAAATCTGAAATAGAAAAGACAGATTTAATTTCTTTAGACGTTCATAGTGAGTTACCTCAAGTTTGTTTTGGATTTATTTATTCAAAGAATTCTTTTAATCCTATTACTTCTAAATTTATTCAATTGATAAGTGGCGTTAGTGATATTGATTTTTAGAATTCTTTTTTTGTTATAAAAAATTTTAATACCAGCACATAAATCTTATTATTTCACTTTAAATATGTTATCCTCTATAATTTTTTATATGGGGGAGATTCGTGTGAATAAAGAGCAATATATTTCATCACAATTAAATTTAATTCAGCCAAAATCAAAAAAAAAGACTCGTATTGCTTTTATTGGCTTTTCTTCTTTATCTGATTTTTCTTTTTATGATTTTTTTAAAGAAAATCATTTATGTTTAGAGCTAGTTATTTGCTACGAATCTGATTTTTTATTAACCAAAACATTTTTACAAGAAATGGGTTATATTCATACAAAAGTTTTTTCTGTTGCAGATAAATGTAAAAATAAAAAAAGGCTTTTTAAAGAACAGTATAGCAATTTGAAGGCAATTTGTAATTTGTTAAATATTTCTCATTTTGTTTTGTCTTCTAATTTTGAAAATATTAGTATATTTCGAAAGTTTATTTTAAAAGAAGAATATCCTAGTTTACTTTGTACTGATTTTTCAGGATGTAATGATATAAAGCATCTTTCTTCCAAATGCAATAAAATGATAAGTTATTTGTCTTCTAATATTGCTCTTTTAAATTCTTATCATTCGCATTTGGGATATTTATATATAAGGAAATTATTAAATAAGATTGTAAATGAGTATAACGTTCCTATTTCTTATACTAGTATTAATGCTGTTATGCTTGAGTCTAATTTGTTTGAAACAGAATTAATAAATTATTATTATCTTTTAAGTGATATAATAAAGATCAATCATCGTATTCTTGATAATGACTTAAGAGTTAGAAAAAGTAAAATATTTGATCATCGTGCTTCTATATTAAAAAATAAACTTTATCAAGAAGAAGATTATACAAAAGTCATTTATTTTTATAATAGAAAAAAGCAAGTTGTAAGTATGGCAAATTCTCATTTTAGTATTTTACCAAGACATTGTAAAAATAAATCTTTAGAAAGTTTTGATATCTGGATTCATGTAGGCACTCTTATGAAAATTCAAATTATTGTTCAAGGAGAATCTAAATTTGATATACATATTTATCGTAATAACGATATTTTAAAAGGGCCAAAAGAGGAGATTATTCATTTAAATGATTTGTATTCTTTTGAGAAGTCTTTTTCTTTCAGTCAAGTTAATCAAGCTTCAAATAAAGATTATTTAAGACAATTTTTTCAATCTAATCGTTCTTTATTTTTTGAGGATTATCATCTTGTACTTGATTTATTATGTAAGAGTTTGATGATAAAATCTAAAACACAGTTTTATCATTTTGAAGATTACTTTCTAGATTTAGATAAAGTAAAAAAGTTGTCTTTTGAATCAAAAGATAATGAGAAAAAGTTATTAAAAAAACAATTTATTAAGAATTTTAAAAATTTTACAGCTGGTATTATCATGAATAATAAACTAGATTCTAATCAAAATGAAGTATATCTTTATATTTCAAATCAAAATGAAATAGTAAGTAAGTTGTTATATAAAACATATCAATCTAAAATTAAATCTAATATATATTATTTTTATTTAAAGTTAATTCTTTTTATAAAAAATACAGAATCATTATTTCAATATTTTATTAAATAAAATGTATATAAAAATATTACAAAATTTATACAAAAAATAGACAATTGTTAGTCTAGACTTTAGAAGATTACTGAATATAATATGTTAAAATGGATTTATTTTCGTGATAAATTCATTTTTTGTTTGACTTTCCATAATTTTCCAATTATTATAATTAGAAAATTATTGGGGTTTGGTGGTGATAATTTGATTAGCTCTTTATCTTTAAATGATTTGTTAGAATTACCTAATGTTATTTTAAAAACTTGTGAAAAATATGAAGAGTATTCAGAGCTTCTTCAAGATTCTATTATAGTACAATATTATCACAAAAATATGAGAAAAGAACTAAATAAAATATTTGAACAATTTAAAGAAATGAAATATTCTTATCCTTTTTCTTATAATTATTATTCTAAAGTTATTTCAAGCGATGTTTGTGTTCAAGGTGGAAATAAAAATAATGATCCAATTGGAAATTTTATTAATAATCATATGGATCAATATTTATGGCTTGAGCGTTTTTATCAGGCTATATTAACACTTGCTACAAAATTATCAAATCAAGAAGCCGTTTATTTAGTAGATTCATTTTTTGGACATCGTTCTGAAGATTTTATAAGTGATAAATTAGGTATTAGTCGTATGACATTACAAAAAATAAAGAAAAGCTGTTTAGTAAAAGTTTATTTTGAGTTTCAATTTATAAAAAATATTGAAATATAAAAGATCTTCATTCGAAGATTTTTTTTGATATAATGATTTTAAATATTAATTAGATTTAAGAAGGTGAGGCGTAATGTCGCTTAATTCAAAAAAAATGAATTTAGATTATGTTCGGACATTTGCAGTATTGGGTCAGTCTCGTAATATGACAGAAGCTAGTCAAAAGTTAGAAGTAGATACCAGTTATGTATCAAGGCATATTAAACAGTTAGAAGAGCAGTTGAATACAAAATTAATTACCTTAAATTCTAAAAATAAGGAAATGAAACTAACAGAAGCTGGTCAATATTTTTTTGAGCAATATGAGAAGATATATAATGAAATCTTATTAGCAGAAAAAAATTATCATCAAATGATGGAAGAAAATAATTATAAAATTTCTATTGGTATACCATCTGATTTAGAAAATATTATTTTGAAAGAAAATTTGCAGGAATTTATAGAAAAATTTCCTAATATAAGTGTTAAAATTAGAAATGCTAATTTAGAAGATTTGTTAAAATCATTATTACAATATTCATATGATTTTATTATTTGTAAGTTACATCATTCAAGTGATTTATTGGATAATAATATCCTAATTTCATCTTTATTTAAAACAAATTATTGTTTTGTTTATAATCCTGTGAAATATCATTTTTCTAGTATAGAAGAGTCATCTATTATCATGCCTATGAGTAGTGCAGATGAAAAGCATATTTTGAGTCAATACTTGAAAAGGAATCATTTAACATTTAAAAGAAGTATTGAAGTGGAATCTTTTGATCGAATGATTTCATATGTAAAAGATGGTTTTGGAGTAGGTTTTGTTTTAAAAGAGGCTATTTCAAAAGATATAGAATTAAAAATTATTGAACTTAATTGTCCTTGTGAAGTAGTGGTTGCATATATAAAAGATAATTTAACGGCAGCTGTGCAAGAATTTTTGGGTATGTTTATTAATGAAGAAAATTAAGCTTAAAGCTTGTTTTTTTTTGAAAGGAAGTTTTGGTTATGAATTATAAAAAGAGAGAAAATGTTGAACTACATAATAGTTGGATAGCGCTTAATTCTATTGTAGGATGTACAAATGCTTGTAAATATTGTTTTATGGGGAATAGAAAAAATTGTACTTATCCTCATTATTATGCAACGCCAGAAGAAGTAATTGAAGAGTTACTTCATTTTAAATATTATGATATTTGTTTACCTGTTTGTTTATATCCAAATACGGATATATTTTTAAATGCAACGAATATAAAATATTTAATCAAAACTTTAGATTTAATTGTAGAAAAATCTATTAAAAATGATTTAGTAGTTATTACAAAATGTTTTATTCCAGATATTGTTTTAAAACGATTTCAAAATATGATTCAATCTGGATATACCATAGTTGTTTATCTTAGTTATTCAGGTTTAGGAAGTGATATTGAACCAAATGTTGATCATGAAAAATTACGTGAGAATTTTGTTAGATTAAAAAACTATGGAATACCTGTTGTGCATTATTTTAGACCATTTATTTTACAAAATTCTAATCCAAAACGAATTCAACAAGTATTGGATTATGTGCATCAGTATACACACGTTTCTGTTGTGACGGGCCTTATGCTAGATGGAAAATGTACTAATTATTTTCAATTTTTAAAAAATCTTGATTTTCAGAATTTAGTAGGTCATTCTTCTATTTGGCCAGAATCTGCTTGGAATTATTTTCATAAAGATTATCATCATTCACAGTTATTTTATCGTATTAATACTTGTGCATACAATACGGTTTTAAAACGGCCTTGCAATATATATTATAAATCAAATGAATGTAAAAGTTGTCATTGTAGTAATGAGCAGCGCGAAAGATGTCGTGCTGCTTTTTGTTTGAAGCATAAAACTATAGAAAAACAATTAAACTATTATTTAAATAAAATAGGTGTAACTTCTTCTTATTTATTTCAAGTTCACAAAAATAATACCTTAGAATTGTTTGGAAAACCATTAGAATCACAAGATTATATTTATTTGTCTCATATGCTAGGAATTTTGGTATATATGAAACAATTTAATATAGATAAAAAGTATGATGCATTTCATGGAGAACCATATGTGTTAAAGGAGGTAAAAATATGATTCTTTCTTTTTTAGATAAATTTTATAATAGATCACTTATTTTAAGTGAAGCATTTTCAAAAACTAGAGAAAAGGATTGGGATCCGTTGGTTATTTTAAATGAATTAGGTGTGCAAATTGGGCAAATTTATAATATTATATATCATAATGAAATCGTTTCCGAAAAAAATCGGATTTTTAGTAATTTAGGCGATGAACTTTCTGATGTTATAATGCAACTCATAGCTTTATCTGATGCCATGAACATTAATTTTTATGAAATTAAAGATTTTCAAGAGGTTCAAGAATTTAATTGGATGAGTTTGCCAATTTTATTTGGACAATTAAATGAATCAGTTATGGAAAAATATCATTATCGTTTTTCAAAACCAAGGGAAGGTTTTGTAACAATTGATGATTTTATTAAAAACCGTATTTTTCTTCTTTTTTATGTTACTTTTGAAATTGGCAAATTTCATGGCTTAGACTTAGAAAAAGAATTTGAAGAAATGATTCTAGATGCCACTAATTTTTTAAATAAATTTCATTGTTTAAGTCATTAAAAATGTTTTTTTGTATTTTTGACACGCTATGTTGCATTTTTGCAATATTGTGTTGACAATTTAAATTTTTAGAATTAAATTAAAATAAAGAGGGGTATAAAGAAAGTAGTAGGAGTGTAGTTGTGAAAAAAGAATTAATAAGAACAATAATTGATACGATTGTAAATGATTTTGGTAATATATTGGTAGAAGAGTTAAGCGATAATAGTGAAAATTATCCTTACACAAATGCATGTATTGATTTTATAGCTGATCTTCAAACAAAAGGGATTACAATAAATTTTGATGCATTTGATCAAGAAATATTAGATCAAGTTTATCGTGAATTAGTTTCTATTTTAATGCATTAAAAAAAGATAGATTTTACTATCTTTTATAGGTGATTTTTATAGGTTTTATTATAGAAATAAAATTGGTTGTATTACTATTTTTAGAAGTAAATCCATTATAATCTTTACTTAAATCTAATAAAGATTCAAATTTATTTGTATAGTTTTTAATCATTTTTACGTGATTATTTAATTTTTGTATACCAAGTTTGTTATAGTCTTTTGCGCCATTACATAATGTGTTTGCACCTTTGTTTAAGTCTTGAATTCCAGCATCTAAGGATGTCGAACCATTATATATTTTGTCTATTCCTTTTTTTAAATTTGTTAAGCCATATGATAAATTTGTTGCACCTTTAGAGAGTTCGTTTGTTGCATTTTTTAGTGAAGTGATTAAAGTATTAATATTTGAAGTTGTATTTTTTAAAGATTCAATTGTAGTATTAATAGACTTATTATTCATATTTAATAAACATATTAATTCATAGGTTGATTTTATATTTAGTAAGTATGGTTCATTTCCTTCATAGTCTTTTAAATTATTTTGGATATAAAGCTTTGTTAAATTTTCTAAATTTGTTCCTGTTTTTTCTATAAGTAAATTAATTGTATTTGTATTTTCTTTTTTTAAGGTGTTTAATTGATTTAGAGAATTAGCAGAATTTATTTTGTTCAATTCTGAGCTTGCATTTTCTAATGCTAATACAATTTGTTTTAATCCTTTTTCTAATGCTAAAGATCCATTATTTAATCTATTTATTGCATTTTTAGCTTCTTTTATTCCATTTACCAATTCTTTTGAGCCATTTGAAAGAGTAGATGTACCTTTTTCTAATTCTATAATTCCATTTTCAAGTTTATCCATATTTTTTTGTAATTCTTGCATGTTATTGTATAAATTATCCATTGAATCAAATATTTTTAAATCAGTTTCTTCTAGTAATTTAGGAGTGGATACAATATATATAGAATTCATTGAAAAATTTGTAGTTTCATAAGTTAATGTAATTTTATTTAATTCTTTTAGTTCTTTTATGTTAAGACTTTCATATAATCCTGGAGATGCTAGTCCTACTACCATATTACGTGTTCCAGTATTTATGATTTTACCATTATTAATTTTAAAGTTTTTATTATTTTCACTATCAATTATTGTTCCTATAGTTGTAACAAACGGTGTACACAACTCATTATTTATTCCGTTGATGCGAATCATATTTTTTAGGTTGTTTGTAAAGGTAAATTCAATTTTTATATTTCCTTCTTTTCCAAGCATTTCTTCTATATTTTTTTCTTCTTCATTTAAAAAGTATTTTATTTCTGTCTTTATAGGTTGTGGTTTGTCTGTTTCTCCTTGATAAAATATATCTTTTCCAAGAGATTTCCAAGATAGTTTGTTCTGATTTTGGTTAAATTCTTCTTCTCCATTAATATTTAAAATATTTTTGAGTTCGCTTTCATCTTCAATTTCATTTTCTGTTATCCAAGATAGATGATTTGATACTACAGTTTTATAAATGCTTCCATCAGAATTTAAATTTGAGTATACAGTTTCACTTTTTTGAAGTGCAGAAACAGATAAGGGATATAGAGTTAATCCAGCTATTAATGTTAAATTTAATAATTTTTTCTTTTTTTTCATTTTAATCCTTCTTTCTATTAATTGTGGTTTTTAAAATTATTTTGTCAAATATTAATAATAATGTTGGGAGTAATAAAGAAACTACAATCATACTAATGACAGCTCCTCTTGATAATAGATTACAAATAGATGCAATCATATCAATTTTTGAGTATAAAGCTACTCCAAATGTTGCTGCAAAGAAGCAAAATGCAGAAACGATTATAGATGGTATCGTTTTTTGAAGTGTTAGTTTCATTGCTTTTTCTTTTTTTTCATTTTTTCGTTCTTCTAGGTAAGTTGTGGACATAAGAATTGCGTAATCAATTGTTGCTCCAAGTTGTATTGTTCCAACAACAATCGAAGCAATAAAAGGTAGTGTAGTGCCATTAAAATATGCAATAGCCATGTTTGCAAAGATGGCAAATTCAATTACTATCACTAATAAAATAGGTAAGCTAATTGATTTTAAAACAAATATCATTAATATAAAAATAATAATAATGGAAATGTAGTTTACCATTTGAAAATCATGATCTGCAATTTCCACTAAATCTTTTGTTAAAGCTCCTTCTCCAGCTACAATGGCATTAGCATCATATTTCTTTGTGATTTTTGAAATCTGTTCAATCTGTTGATTTAATTCTTTACTTGCTGCTGGATATTTTGAATTTATTAGTATTAGCTGATATTTTTCTTGTTCAAAAATATCAGTAATAGTTTCTGGTAATATCTCTAATGGTAAACCAATTTTTTCTATAGAAGAGGGCGCAATTACTTCGTTTATACCTTCTATATTTTTTAGTTCTTCTATTAATCTATTGTAATTATTTATAGGTATAGATTTATCAATTAAAATAATGTTTGGTGAAACAATATCAAAAACATTTGCCAGTTTAGTATTTGCAACTCTACTTGGTAATGTTTCTGGTAAAGATTCATCCAATTTATAATATACTTCAACATTTTTATTACCAATAATTGCGGGTATACTGATAATTAAAAATAAGATGATGATTAATTTGTAATGTTTTATAGCACATTCTTGTAACTTTTTGAAAGTAGGCATTTTTACCTTGTGTTTTGTTTTTTCTAAACCTTTATCAAATACTATTAAAAGTGCTGGAAAAAGAGTAAGGACACAAATAAGTCCACAAATAACACCTTTTGCTAAGACAATCCCAATATCCATACCTAATGTAAGACTCATAGCGCATAAACTTAAAAATCCAGCAATAGTTGTTAGTGATGAGCCAATTACGGAATGAAATGTTTCAATTATTGCAAGTTCTATTGCCTTTTTTTTATTTTTTTCCTTTTCTTTTGCTTGTTCATATTTATGATAAAGAAAAATAGAAAAGTCCATAGTAACTCCAAGTTGCAGTACTGCGGTAATAGCTTGTGTAATATAAGAAATTTCTCCTAAAAATATATTTGATCCCATATTATATAAAATAGCAAATCCAATATTTCCTAATAAGAATATGGGAATAAGATATGAATCTGTTGAAAATAATAAGACAATAAAACAAAATAGTACTGCAAGAATAATATAGATATTCATTTCGCTTTTTGAAATTTTAGCAGTATCTAATACCATAGCACTCATACCACTAATACTATTTTCATCTAACATATTTCTAAGCGAATCAATAGCATTCGTTGTGGTTTCATCTGAAATAGCAGTATGAAATGTTACTAAGATTAGTGTTTTTTCTTCTCGGTAAATTTTTTCTAATATTTCATCTGGTAGCATTTCAATTGGAATACTGGCATCTGTTAAATCTGCTATGCTTAAGACGTGATTTACACCCTCAATTTCTTTAATTTTATCTTGTAATTTTAACAGTTTCTGATTGTTTTTTGAATCTGTTAAAATAAATGAAAATGAACCAATATCAAAATCATTCATTAAAATTTCTTGTCCCTTTATAGTTTCAATATTTTCTGGTAGATACGATAAAATATCGTAATTTATTTTGGTATGTTTGTAACCATATAGAGCTGGAATTAGCAATAAACAAGAAATGATAACAATTAATAGACTATGATTTGATATCCATTCTGCAAATTTTTTCAATTTAATACCTCCTTCGACATCATATTATATTCACGTTTTATAGATTTAACAGTTACAGATATTTATTAAATGTTGGAAAACCAACAAATTTAAGAAAACGTATGTATAAATAAGCAACATAATGTCGGATATCTTTACAAGTGTTTTTCTTTTGCTATAATTATCGATGAGGTGGTTTATTCATGGATTTGAGAGTAGTTAAAACAAAGAAAAATTTATATGAATCATTATTATTCCTAATGGGAGAGAGATCTTTTGAGGAAATTAAAGTTTCAGAAATTTGTGAAAAAGCAATCATTAACCGTTCTACTTTTTATGCTCATTTTGAAGATAAGTATGCTTTATTAAGTTCTTTAATTTTAGATTTAAAAACAGATCTTATTGAGGCTTTAGAACAAAATGAAGAAATTACAAATTCAAAAGAGTATTATTTAAAATGTCTTTATTTACTATTTGGTCATATTGAAAATAATAAAGATGCTTATTGTGCTTTAATTGTGAATAATCGTAATAGTATTGCTATGGACATGATTTATGATACTCTTTTAGAAGATATAACTAAAAGAATGAATACAGTTTTAAACGAAAAAGAACGTAAAATTCCTGCTGATTTTGTGACACACTTTTATTTAGGAGCAATTTTTCAAATTGGAGTGATGTGGATTCAAAGTAAAAAATATTATTCTAAAGAAGAAATTATGAAATTTTTAAAACAATTAATACCAGATAATATTTAATTTGTAGAGTATAGAAACATGAATGTGTTTCTTTTTTCATATTGTTCATTAAGGGTGGTTTCATGAATCGTAAAGTATTTATTGGTGTAATTGGAATTGTTTTTTTTGTAGTGGGTATTATGGTAATTTTAATTCATCCTAATGATCATGATAGGGATCATTTACAAATTATTTTAAGTGGAGATACTATCATGAATATTGATGAAGTTTTTGAAGAGCCTGGTTATAAAGCTATTGATTCGGTAGATGGAGATATAACAGACCAAGTAATAGTAGATGAAAATATTAATTATCATGTTGCAGGTACTTATGAAATTGTTTATTCTGTAACAAATTCTAGAGGTATTAAAACACATGTATCTCGTTTTGTAATACTAGATAAAGTAATTAATTATATTTATAAAGACGAGTATAATTATATTAATAATGAAGCGCGATCTTGGTGGAGTGCAAATAAAAAAAATCAAATAAGACCTCAAGGAGGGTATTCTTCTGAATTTTTAAGACAATATAATGCAACGTTTATTGGACCAGATGAAAAAATAATTTATTTAACATTTGATGAGGGTGGAAATAAGACGTACGTAAATGAAATAGTAGATGTGTTAAATCAAAATAATGTAGTTGCTACATTTTTCCTTTGCAGAGGGTTTATGTTAAAAAATCCTGATTTAATTCGTAAAATAAGTGATTCAGGTCATTCTGTTGGTAATCATACAACACATCACTTAAAAATGAGTGAATTAGCTACCAAAGATAATTTTGATAAATATGTTAGTGAAATAGTTGATTTAGAAAAAGCATACTTTGAAATTACTGGTAAAATTATGGATAAAGTTTATCGTGAACCAAAAGGGGAATGGAGTGAAAGAAGTTTAGCGATTGTAAAAGATATGGGTTATAAGAGTTTTTTTTATAGCGCTGATTATTTAGATTGGAATGGTGATGTAACAGGTGATTATGCTTATAATGAATTAATGAAACGTTATCATAATGGAGCAATTTATTTAATTCATCCACAAAATAAAGGAAATTATGAAGCTATGGATCGTTTTATTAAAGAAATGAAGAGCCTTGGTTATAAATTTGGATTAGTGCGAGATATAACTATTAGTTAGCATTCTATATATATAACTATATAAATTATCAAGCTCATTTGAATTAGATATTCAGTTATGAACAGTTAATCATTATACATCTTACTATTTTTTTGGTATAATTCATTTATGGAAAATTTTACCAATTTTTAGACAGGGTGGTGTTTCATGCCAAAAGTGTATATTGATAAAGATGTTTATACTGCTGCTATGGAACGATTTGAGTATGTTTTTACCCATTTTAATAATTATTATTTTTCTATTAGTGGAGGTAAGGATAGCAGTGTTATGCTTCAACTGGCTTCCAAGTTTGCACGGAAATATAAAAAAAAGATTAGTGTCATGTATGTTGATTTTGAAGCCCAATATCAAATGACTATTGATCATATAAAAACTTTGATTGACGAGGTTCAAGACGTTTTAGAATGTTGGTATTGGATATGTTTACCAATATCTTTAAGAAATGCTGTAAGTGTTATACAGCCAAAGTGGGTATGTTGGAACAAAATCGAAAAAGATATTTGGGTTCGTGATATGCCTACTAATGAATGGGTAATAAACGAATATAATATGCCTCTTGAGTGGACTTGGTTTAAATATGGAATGGAATTTGAGCAATTTATTTTGTTTTTTGGAGATTGGTTTAATAAAAAACATGGGGGTAGTACTGCTTGCGGGATAGGTATTCGTTGCGATGAGAGTTTAAATCGTTTTCGGACGATTACTAATTTTAGTAAAGAAACTTTTAAGGGAATTCATTGGACAACCCGAGTTAAAATTCGCAATCATGATACTAATGTTTATAATTTTTATCCTTTATATGATTGGAAGACTAGTGATATTTGGACAGCTGTTTCTCGTTTTGATCTTAAATATAACCAAATTTATGAACAACTTTATAAAAATGGTGTTCCTTTATCAGAGCAACGGTTATGTCAACCTTATGGGGATGATCAAAGAAAAAGTTTGGATCAATTTAGAGCTTTAGAAAGTGAGACATGGGAACGAGTTTTAAGGCGCGTACACGGAGTAAATTTTGGTAATATTTATTGTCGCACTAGTGTTCTTGGTATGATTAAAACAGAAAAGCCTAAAGGATTGACTTGGCAAGAATATACAGTTTTTTTATTAGAAAGTTTGGGACTTTATGTTCCTGAGTTAAGAGATCATTATTATCATAAAATAAAGGCATTTTTTAAATGGTATGAATCTAAAAAAGGAATTAAAATTAGTGAAGTTCGTGATGAGGAAGATAAAAAGTTAGAAAATTCTAAAAAAATTGCTAGTTGGAGAAGAATAGCTAGAGCTTTAGAACATAATGATTTTTGGATGAAACGTCTTAGTTTTAGTCAAAATCAGCATGATGTAAAAAAGCTAATAGAATTACAAAAAAAGTATACTCATCTAAAACTTGTAGATGCTGAGGTAAATGATAAAGATTTGCGTGATTTGAAAGATGTAATGAGTGAGGTGTAGAAAATGTTTGAAGTAAAAGAATATATGGAAACATGTAATAATGGAGAGTTTTATAAATATATGGGGCGTTTTTTTGCAGAGCGAATTTTTCGAAAAGAACTTCCATATTTAATTAATGATTGTGATAAAATTTGGTATTTGTTTTTTGATTCAAATAATTTAGCTGGTTTTTGTGGAGTTGTAATGAATCAAAATGGGACAACATTTACAGATTTCTATCTTTTAACCTCTTATCGAAATAAGAATAACATGCAATTTATGGCCGAATATATGACCAAGATGTATCAATCAGAGCGTATTCGAATTCTTACTAATTCTAAAGAAGAAATGGAATTGTGGAGTTCTCTTGGATATACTGAGAATGGAACAAAGGGAAGCTATACAACGTTTATTCATGGTGAGTTAGAATGCGTATAGATATTTCTTATCCAGTATTAAATGTTAAATTAGTTCCTCTTCGTAAAGTAGAAGCGAATGATTATAATCCGAATAAAGTTGCACGTCCAGAATTACAATTATTAAAATTATCTATTTTGCAAGATGGATATACACAACCCATTGTTTGTTATTATGATTCAGATCGTGATAAATATATTATTGTTGATGGATTTCACAGATATTACTGTGCAAGAAGATATTTTAATTTAAAAGAAATTCCTGTAGTTGTAATTGAAAAAGATTTATCCAATCGTATGGCTTCAACGATTCGACACAATCGTGCGCGTGGAACACATCAAATTCGTGATATGAGTAATATTGTTCTTGAACTTGCATCTTATGGATGGAGTGATGAAAAAATATGCTTTGAACTTGGAATGGATATGGATGAAGTGATACGTTTAAAGCAAATTACAGGTCTTAAAGAAGCTTTTCAAAATCATGAATTTAGTAAATCTTGGAATGAATTTGAGACGAAATATTATTCTGAAAACAAAGAAAAAGCAGGGCAAAAATAAAGCTCTTTTTTTGAAAAAAATTATAGAAATTGTCAAAATTTCGTTCTTTTCTTTTCTTATTAGTGTTATACTTAAATTGGAAAGAGGAGAGTTTATATGAAAGAAGTTAAATCAAAACAAATTCAAGAAATCTTGAAAAAGGCTAAAACTAATTTAGTTGTTTGGATTATTGTACTGATTTGTGCAGCTGCAATAATGGCACTTAGTTTTTTCATGAGTGATTTACGTAAAAGTACATCTCTGCATGAAATATTAGCAGCTGGAGAATCGCCAGAGAATAAGCTTGTTCATGTAGAGGTAAGTGAGAAACCTTATGTATTTGCTTATTATCCTGGAGATACTACTGGAAAGTTCTATTTTCTAATGGATAAGGAATTTATGTATGTTGGTTTCTTAAGTGAAAAGACATTTAAAGAACTAGATGTAGATTCTATTACTGAAAATCCTGTTACTGTAAAAGGTATGACAAAAAAGATTCCATCTGATATTAAAAAGTTAGCTCTTGAAGCTTACAATGAAGCTGTTGATAAGGAAAACAAAATAACATCTAGTGAATTTGCTGATTATTTTGGATTAATCTATTTAGATGAAACAGAAGTTGATTACATGCAAGTTATTTTACTTCTTGTAGGAGTTATTGGATGGTTTGCAGGACTTGGTGGAGCAATTAGTCAAGTTATTGTAGTAATCCGTTTAAATAGAACAATTAAGAAGTTTGATGAAAAAGAATGGGAAACAATTAATAAAGAAATGGAAAGTGATGATGCATTCTATTATAAAAATGCTAAACTTGCTTTAACTAAAAATTATTTAATTGATTTTGCAGGAGGATTTAAACCTATTAAATATCGTGATATTTTATGGATGTATAAATATGAATATCGCTATAATGGAGTTAAAACTCAAATGAGTATAATTCTTTATACTGAAGATAAAAAACGTCATGTAGTTGCTGCATTACCTGGCTATACTAAGAAAAGTAAAGTAGTTAACGAAGAAATTATGGAGACTATTTTGAAGAAAAATGAAAAAATGTTAGTAGGATATACTAAAGAAAATAGAAATAGAATGAAAGAAGAATATCAAATTAAAGCTTAGTTTGTAATGAACTAAGTTTTTTCTTGCAACTTTTTAAATGATCAATAAAAAAGAAACATCTTTACATAATGTTTCTATCCATTAAGTCATAAAAGAATGTATCTTCTAGTACTTCTTCGATATTTTCTAAAATGTTTCTTATTTCGCTTGGAGGTAAATCTTCTACGTTAATTGCTGAGGAAATATTTGGTTTTTCTATTTCTATTCCAAAGTTTATTACTGTTTTAAGATTTAATGTTAAATTAATATCGCTACTATTTAAAGTTACAAAATAATCTGTTTTTTCATTTTCTGTTACTATATTTAATGTTCCAGAAATATTTGAAGATTTAATATTATAATCTAATTTTATTTCGTTTTCTGTTAGTTGTTTTAAAGTTATTATAAAATCATTTTGAATATTAATTGTTTTATTTGAATCATCGTTTAAATATGTAATTTGTTCTACTGCATTTTCTAAAAGAGAAATTCTAACTACGTTTTGATTGAACCCTTCGGTATATATATTCATCGTATAGTCTTTTTTGTAAGTGAAATCATTATTAATCATTTTTTTGATTTCTTCTTCTGTTGTATTATTGAATTTAGCTAATATTTCTATAAATTTTTGATCTTTTGCTAATTCTTCGCTCATGATTTTCATTGTGTTTTTTTGATTTTCTTCATTTAATAAATATGTTATTTTAGTCGTTTTAATTTTTCGACCATTTATAGTAATATCAGTTTTTTCTCTGGTTATAAATTTTTTATTTAAAGTTTTTTCAAAAGCTTCTTTTAATTGTTTTAAAAGATATCTCGTATCTTCAATGTTTTCTTTTTGCGTTATTTTATAAAAATCTGAAAAGTCAAATATTTCATTAAAACTTTCTTTTGTATCTGGAAGTTTTAGAATATTATCAAATATATCTTTGCTTTCTATATATTGCTCATTTCCAATTTGATAAAAATTTGCATCAATTAATTTATTATTTTCTTCGTTAATACCAAATTTTAGAGAAATAAATTCTTGTTTTAAGTCTGCAATTATATTGAAATCATAGTTATATCTTTGTAAATTTTCTATTTCGCTCAAATCTAAATCTGTTTTAAAATCTAAATTTCCCTTCCATTCAAAAGTTGTATCATTTAAATTTTTCCTTTCTTCCAAATTATCAAATAATGAATCTACGTTTTTATATGCTACATTAATTGTTTTATTTAGAATTTGTATAGGATTTGTCATTTGATAATATGCACCAAGAACTCCTAAAATGATGATGACAGGAATACCAATAAATAAGATATATTTTAATCCTGCTCCTTTAATTTGTTGTTCATTCATTTTTTACCTTCTTTCTATTTTATTATATCAGAACTTTTCTTTTTTTCCACTTTATAATTTATTTTTTTTCTTGTATAAATTTGATATAATGAGTATGAAATTGGGTGGTTTTAATGGAATATGTAAAGACCAGAACTATTATGACAAAATCAGATCAAGGTGAAAAATGGTTTGGCATTGATTATCATATGAATCTATATAAAGGATGTTCATTTGGATGTATTTATTGTGATAGTAGAAGTGATTGTTATCATATTAATAATTTTGATGTAGTGAAAACAAAAGTGGATGCATTAGAGATTTTAGAACAAGAGCTTTCTAGTAAAGGGTATCGTGGAGTTGTAAGTTTTGGAACTTTGTCTGATCCATATAATCCAGAAGAAGAACGTTTAGAAATTACTAGAAATGCACTTAAACTTATTTTGAAATATGGATTTGGTGTATCGATTGATACAAAAAGTGATTTGATTTTGCGAGATATCGACTTGCTTACAGAAATTGCTAAAAAGAATAGTGTAATAATTAAAATTTCTATTACGACTTCAGATGACGCGTTAGCTAGAAAAATAGAACCACATGTTCCTTCTAGTACTAGAAGATTTCGAGTACTTAAAGAACTGCGAGATAGTGGTTTATTTGCAGGAGTTTTAATGACTCCAGTTTTACCATTTCTTACAGATACTGAAGATAATATTCGTGAGATAGTTTCTCAAAGTAAGAGTGTGAATGCAAATTTTATTTATACAAAAATGGGTATGAATTTAAGAACGAATCAACGTACTTATTATTATAAAAAATTAGATGAGTTGTACCCTGGATTATCTAGTGATTACGAGGCAGTATATGGAAATAAATTTGTGTGTAGTTCTTTACAATATCGTCATTTGATGGAATTATTCTTAAATTTATGTCATCAAAATGGGATTATTACAGAAATGGAAGATATTATCGCAGCATATAAAAAAGAAGTGCCTATGAATGAGCAAATTAGTCTTTTTGAATTTTAATGATGAAATCTCTACGGAGATTTTTTTCTTTGGAAAAATGTTCTAATTTATTTTATCTTCAATTGAACATATTAGTAATGGAGGTGGATAAGTATGTCTTCAAAAGAATTATTATATATTGAAGATTTTTTAGGACATGAAGAATATTTTTTGCAACACTTGTGTGAAACAAAAGAATGTCTTGATGATGAAAAGTTAGAAAAATTAATTAATAAATTAGAAAAGAAAAATCAAGATTTAGTAAACAAATTTTTTGGATTACTTTAGAAAGGGATAATATTATGGAAGATAAAATGTTGATGGAAGGTATTTTATGGGATACAAAAGTAATCATTGATTTATGTATGCATGGATCTATTGAATCTGCAACAAAAGAGGTACATGAAATGTTTGTAAGTGCTTTAAAAGATGTACTTCAAATGCAACATGAGATTTATCAAGCTATGAGTGACATGGGCTGGTATACAACATGTAATGTTGAACAAACGAAGATAGATCAAGTTAAAGATAAATTTAAAACTTTTGTAGAACAAGAAGGAAAATAACCTTCTTTTTTCATTTATTTATCACAAGATTTTCTTATTTTTTAATTATAACTATGTTGGTGATTATAATGAAGCAAAAGTTAAAAACAATAAGTGTAATCGTTTTTTCATTTTTATTAATTATAGTTTTTGTTTTAACTATTATTTATAATATTGATCAAAGTGACATGAAATAATATATAAGGATTTCTTTTAAAAAAGTAGAAAAATGTATTATAGATTGTTATAATGATCAGGGAGATGTTTTTATATGAAAAAATTAAAATATTATTTATTAATGGCACTTTGTCTTTTTATGGTACCAACTTTAGTTTTTGCTAGTGAAAAAGTAAATGTTTACTTATTTAAAAGCTCTACTTGTCCACATTGTGAACAAGCAATGACATTTTTTTCGGAATTAGCAGAAGATGAAGAGTTTTCTAAATATTTTCAATTGGTTCCTTTTGAAACAAATGGTACGACTGATGAAATTAAAGAAAATGTTAATTTAGCTCAAAAAGTTTCAAAATATTTTGGTAGTGATTTTGAAAGTGTACCATTGATTGTAATAGGAGATAAGCGTTTTGAAGGTTATGCAAGTAGTTTAGATGATCAAATTAAAGAACGCATAAAAAGTTGCTATGATAAGGGTTGCACAGATGTCGTTGTAGGTATCCAAGATGGAACCTTAAAAGGATCTAATTTTGGCTCAATTTTTCTTATTTTAATCTTGGTTATATTTGTTGGTGGTATAGGATATTTTATTTATATTGCCCGTAAAAGTCCTTTAGAAGAAGATAAGGAAACTACTATTAAAGCAGAATAAATTAAAAATATAAAAAACTTAACGGATTTTTTCGTTAAGTTCTTTTTTTAATATGTGAAATTTGATGAGATTAGTATTGGTTTTCCTTGTTCTTTTTTATATTCAATTTGAAGCATTGGTAAATCAGATATATTTTTTATTTCATCTTCTGTTACTGTAATTTTATTTTTATAGTTTTCTGATAAATTAAGATCATTATAATTTACAATATATAAAGTATTTGTTTTTGTCTTTTTATTGTATTCTTGTTTATAAAGAATAGGTAAGTAATTTTGTACGCATCCTCCATCTGCAGGATTTTTAACATCATAATAAATATCTTCTAATTTATTTAATGTAGTAATTTCATTTTCTTTAAAGTTCTCAAATAGTTTATTACCTAATTCTTTTAAGTAATTTTCATCTATATAGAACTGAGCCATAGGTTGATCTTTTGTTTGCAAATAAACAAATTCATTTTTATCATTTAAAACATATATTAGATTTAAAATAAAATCGATTTGATCTTTAAAGTTGTTGTAATCTATTTTTTGTGAAGTTTTTTGATAAGTTTGAAATAAAATTCCTAATAAATTTCCATTATTTTTTAGAAATGAAGATAGTTTTAAATTTGAATTTAAAATAGAACTATCAAGAATACCATCATTTGTCATAACAAACTTTTGGTATATTTCTCGGTACTCCATTGCATCATATTTGGATAAATCATCTTTGTAGATAAATTCTGATGATAAAATTTTTAATTGCTCGTTTGTCTCTTTTAATTTTATGTTTAGAATACTTGCGTTTTCTATTTTATTAATTTTAGTAATATTTTCATAATTCGTTAAATATGGATCATAGCTTCGATAATCAATTAAAGATATATCATAAATGTTAGTTTGATCATCATAATTAAATTCATATAATACGGGAAAATATAAAGGTAAAGCTCCATCTACTGGAGAACCAATATCATAGTAATTTTCCATTTTACTTGCATTACTTAAATCAGTGTTTTGAAAAAATAATTGTAGATTTTCTAATATATATTTTTCTTTTAAGAATGTATTTAGCATAGGTCCATCTTCAATTGCTCTATAAATAGCATTATTATCATCTTTGTTAAAAAATTCATGATAAGTTCTAATGAATTCTAATTTATCCATTGTATTATTTTGAAAATCTTTTGATATATTATTTAAGCGAAATGTTTCAAAAGCAAAATTTATAAAGCATGAATTATCTTGTAGGTAATTTGCAACCTTTTTTTCATCTTCTAAAATAATATCTTCTTTGTTTTTGAATGCAAAAAAGCATATCACTAACATTAATAAACAAGCAGTAGTTGTTAAAATAATTTTTTTCTTTTCCATGGTTACCTCCTATTTTTTTGATACATATTTAATTAAGTCAAATACTGCAGATAAGATTAATAAAATACCAATGATAATTAAAGCAGCATTAGCGACAAATATTGTGTGTAATCCAAATATAATTAGTATTATGCTTACAATCAAACTAGTTATAAAGTTTTTATTGTTTTCTTTTTTTAGTATTAGAGCGATGTTTAATTTACTAACACCATTAATTATTAAAAATAATCCGATAATGTATCTTAGTCCTATTTCTAAAACACCTGCTAATAAGATAATTAATAATCCAATTGTAATAGAGATGATTCCTGACATCAAGGCGTTATTATCTTCTGTTTTAAACTGTTTTCTAATATTAAAAAATTGAATGAGATGATAAATTCCATATAGTAATATTATTGCACCGATTAGTTGAAATGCAATCGTGACAATACTATTTGAATTAGTTACAAGAACAATTCCAATGATAAATGATACAATACATGAAACTAGATTATAGTTTTTGTTTTGTGTTGGAATAATAATTTTTCCTTTCATAAAAGCCTTCTTTCTACTCACATTATATCTTAATTTGATGATTTATCAAGTAGCAATTAGGTATTATTTATGATATAATTTTAACTATTGAAGAGTAGGGTTGATGAAATGGTTTCAAAGAATGAAATAATCATGATTTTATCAAAACTGGGAATGGATTCTAAGTATCAAGCTCCTTATTTATATGAAAGTGAGGGGCGTTTTGGAGTTGTTTATTCATTTACTCATAAATTTTATGGCATATTAGAGAGAGTTCGTTTTTTTATTGATCAAGAGGATGCTTATAATTTTCTTTATCAATATTGGTGGTATCGAAAATATCATGATCAATTTTCTGTAGAATTATTATTAGAAGAATATGATTCTTTAACTCCTAAAGTGTTTTTTCAAATGTTTGATAAAAATTTAACGGTTTCAGATATGAAATCTTTATTAGAAGATCCAGAGGAACTTCCTAAAGAAAAGAAAAAACAAAAATTATATCAACGTTATATAAGAACTTCTAGAATTTTAGTAAAAGTTATTGAAGAAAAAATTAAAGTTCAAAATGATACTTATCGAAATGTTAAAGAACTTGATTTAGAGTTTCAAAAACAAGAAAATGAATTTCTTCAATTATATAATCGTTATCAAAAAACTAATTTGCCTTTGCATGATATTTTAGATACTTCTTTTGAATTTGTTCATATGGAGGAAGAAATCAAGAATTTAAATGAGCAAATTGATTTTTTGTCAAAGCAAATTAATTTTGATGATATTACTAAATTTATTGATTCACTCTGGGAAACATTACTTCATATGGAGTGTGAAAAAGGTTATTTACAAAATAAGTACTTATTATTTAAATTACCTATTGATTTAGAAGATGTAAGAAAGAAAATATCTTATATGGAATATGTTTTTAATAAAAAGAAAGGTCTTTTTTCTAAAAAAGAACATGTTTTAGAAACGTTATCTAAAATTGATGCTGAGAGTGAAGGAAATAAAATCATTCATATGAAAGACTTTATTGAAAATGAAATAAAGCGTTTAGAAGAAAAGTATTCTATTATTGAAGAGATGGATTATGCTACCTTGGGTGATTATATTAATGAGTTTGATAATTTAGGAATCTCTTTACCATTTGAATTTCAAGAAAAGCCAAAAGAAAAAATATTTAGAAGAGAAGATATTTTAAAAATTTATCGTGATACATATGAATCATTATCACAAGATGATCAACAAAGCATTATAATTTATCATTCTTTTTTACAACCAATTTGTGATTGTATTTTAAAGGGTATTTTGAATCATGAAAAACAAAAAGATATTTTAAATTATGTAAAAAGAAATTACGAAATAGATATTACACAAGGTATGAGTATTTTGGAAGATCCAGAAAATGTTTTTTTGAGAATGAAGAAGATGAAATTATTATCAGTTACAAATGAAGAACAGTTTTTGGAAAGTTTGTATCATGTGTGTGAAAATCTTTTAAAAATTAAAACTTTTAAATTAAAAGGGATAAGTTATGTTTTTGGAAAAAGTGGTAAAAAGGATGTTTTAGAACTTTATCATGCATCTTTAAAAAATATCGGAAGTCCTGTACAAGTAAAAGGAAATTATGAGCTTTATGATATATTAGAGATTACTTCTGGAGTATCATGTCTTTTTCTTCCTAAATTTTATCAAGTTAAAGATCTTTATTTTCATGATAATACTATTGAAGAAATTCCAGATCGAGAAGATGTTGTTTTGTTTTTAAAGAATTACCAAGTAAATTTTGAAAATTCTGATATAATAAAAGTATCAAGGTTTTCTTTTAAAGAAAGAATGGATGAATCTTATAAAACGTTTTATGACATGAAATGTGTTAAAGTAGAGCAATATCGATATCTTGTGATTACTAAATAAGGAGGAATTATGAATCGTACAACTTATTTGCAAAGTTTGAAAAATGGGCTTGCTATTTTTGAAGAGAGTTATCAACAACAAAAAGTATTAGAAATTGATGAAAAAATTTCTTCTTTGATTTCTTCTGGTAAATCTTTAGAAGAAGCATTATTAGAACTTGGAGAAGTTTCTATATTGATTCAGAAGATATATCAAGAGAATCATGTTAGTTATGAACAGGTAAAACAAAAGAAATCTTTTCTTTTTAATAGTTATGAACAACTTTTTAAAACAATACGTCATGTAATTGATGTTATGAGTAAAAATAGTTCAAAAGCAAATGCAAAGATTTTGATTGATATTTTTATTTTGCTTTTACTTACTTGTATTATTAAAATTCCATTTATTTTAGTTCGAGATTTAGGTAATAGTATTTTTGACTTTTTTGCAAGTCCTCTTTTACTTAATATATGGCATTTAATTTTAGAATTAATTTATTTAGTTGTTGCAGTAACATTTTTCTTAAATGTATTTAAAAAATGGTTTCAACATTTAAAAATAGAAAAGTAGTTTGTTAACACTATTTTAATTGAATCTTTTTGAATTGTTTGATATGATAGGCCCCAGATAGGGGTTTTTATAATGAATATACGTGAAATATCAGAAGCTTTAGTAAATGGAGTGGGTTCTAATGAGGAGATGCGTTTTTGGCCAAAGAAATATGCTAATGTAAACGATCCTGATCACACTTCAAATTTTAGAGGTGAGATAAATTATTCTCTAATGGTGAAATTGAAAGAGCGAGTAGATGAAATATTTAAGGATTATAAAAAAATTACTAGAGGTATGATTATGACTCCAGAACAACAAGATTTATCAAAAATTATGTATATTTATAATTATATTTTAGGAAATGTACGTTATACGATGGTTCAATTTGTTAAAAATACTTCTAATGTTTTTGGCGGACATCCTTATAAGAGTTCTTCTTATGGGGCTTTAGTGATGCATGATGCTGTTTGTAGTGGCATTAGTGATGGGGTAGCTTGTTTATGCGCAGTTTTTGGATTAGAGTGTTATAAATTATTAACGAATCCAACTGATCCATATGGTGGTGGACATGCTTATAATTTGGTTAAAATTGGAAATGACTGGTATGGTTTAGATGCTACAATGGAGATTGGGTGTAATCCAGGGCACACGATTCGTGGGGGAAAATGGAAGGATCGTTGTTTTTTGGTTCCTTATTCTTCTAATGAGCAAAATATAGCGAATTGTACAAAGCTTTATCCAAGGGATTTGATTTTACAAATGAAGAAGAGGCTTTCTAGTAAAGGACTTTCTTTTGAGTATCAAACTGGCTCTATTTTAAAGGGTGATGAAATAAAAAGGGAAGTACAGCGTTTTGTAAGTGAAAATATAAAAGATCCATCAAAGACATCTTTTGAAAATTTTGAAAATGAAATATTACAAACACTTGAAAATTCTAAAAAGCTTAAAGAATCTAGTAGTTTAAAAGAAATTATGAGGGTATTTTCTAATTCTAAACATTTTGTAGCTTATCAAGGTAATGATTGTGTTGAATTAACACCTTTAGCAAATTCTAAATTTGTGATAAAAAGAAGAAGTTCAGATCAATTGCAAGGTTTTAGAATTCTTTCAAAAAATGGTACGAAATGTGCTAATTTAGAAACAGAACTTTCCAATAATGTAGCGAATTTAGAATCTTTTTTTGAAAACCTTTTAGATGATTCTAGACCAATTATAAGAAAACAATTAATTCTCAAAAGAAAGATCTAATACTTTTTCTTGCCAAAGAGCTCATTTTGAGGTATCATTTTTGGGACGTGAAAGAAGGTTTTGTAAATGGATAAGATAATAAATGTTGCTGTTGTTGCTCATGTCGATGCTGGTAAAAGTACTTTAGTAGACGCGATGCTTGAACAAAATGGTGCGTTTTCTAGTCATGAAGTAGTAGAAGAACGTGTAATGGATAGTGATGCAATAGAAAAGGAAAGAGGAATAACAATTTATTCTAAAAATTGTTCTATTCATTATAAAGATTATAAAATTAATATTGTAGATACTCCAGGGCATGCAGATTTTTCAAGTGAAGTAGAACGTGTTATAAAAACAGTTGATACTGTTGTGTTAATTGTCGATTCTGCAGAAGGACCAATGCCACAGACAAGATTTGTTTTGAAAAAAGCATTGGAACAAAATTTAAAACCAATTTTATTTATTAATAAGATTGATAAAAGAGATGCTAGACCAGAAGAAGTTGTTGATATGACATTTAATTTATTTATGGAGTTAAATGCTAGTGATGAACAACTTGATTTTCCTATTATATATGGAATTGCTAAAGATGGAATTGCACAATATTCTGTTACTTCAGGTGGTAATAATATTGAGCCACTTTTGGAAACAATTTTAAAGCAAGTTGATGCTTTTGAAGGCAATGAAAATGATCCATTACAATTACAAATTTCTAATTTAGACTATGATGATTATATTGGTAGACTTGGAATAGGACGTATTAATAAAGGTTCTATTAAATCTGGAGAAACAGTTGCTGTTGCTAAAAATGATGGAAGTGTTGCGAATTTTCGTATTTCCAAATTATTTGTAACAGAAGGAATTCGTAAAGTTGAAAAAGAAGTTGCTTATTTTGGAGATATTGTAACAATTGCTGGTTGTGCTGATATATCAATTGGGGATACTATTTGTTCTCGTGATCATGTGGAAGCATTACCTCCAATTATTATTGAAAAGCCAACTTTGTCTATGAATTTTTTAGTAAATGATGGACCTTTTGCTGGAAAAAGTGGTAAGTTTTTAACTACTCGTCATATTCGTGAAAGATTAGACCGTGAGTTACAAACTAATGTAGGTCTTCATGTAGAAGAGTTACCAAATGCTGATGGTTATAAGGTAAGTGGGCGTGGAGAGCTTCATTTATCTATTTTACTTGAAAATATGAGAAGAGAAGGTTATGAACTTTGTGTTTCAAAACCAGAAGTATTAATGGAAGAGATTGATGGTAAAAAATGCGAGCCATTTGAACGTGTTATTATTAATTGTCCAGGGGACTATCAAGGAACTATTATTAATGATTTACAAGAGAGAAAAGCTACATTAGAAGTTGTATCAACATCTAATGAAGGTTATGCACATTTAGAATTTTTAGCTCCTACAAGAGGATTAATTGGATATCGTAGTGCTTTTGTAACAAACACCAAAGGTGAAGGTATTATGGTTCGTAGTTTTGAACAATATAAACCATATGTTGGTCCAATTAGTGGACGAAAAAATGGAGTTATGGTTTCTATGGAAAATGGTAAATCACTTGGATATTCATTATGGAATTTACAAGATCGTGGTGTTATGATTATTGATCCAGCTGTTGAGGTTTATATTGGAATGATTATAGGAATTCATAATCGTGATAATGATTTAGATGTTAATCCTTGTAAGAATAAGAATTTAACTAATACTCGTTCTAGTGGTGCTGATGAAGCAATTAACTTGGTAAAAGCTAAGAAATTTACTTTAGAAGAAGCATTAGAATTTATTGAAGAAGATGAGTATGTGGAAGTTACTCCAAGTGATATTCGTCTTCGTAAAGCTATTTTAGATCCAAAAATGAGATTTCGTAAGAATCGTTAAAACTGTTTTTAAAACAGTTTTTTATTTTTTTTCTATTCAATTTTCTTGTTTAATGTTATTATCTATATAATAAAGGTGCGATGTGTTATGAAACGCTCTGGTTTTACATTGATAGAAATGCTTAGTGTTATTGCTATTTTGGCAATCTTGCTTATTATATCTGTTCCTGCTTATCAATTTGTTTTGTCTCGTATTCATGAAAATTCTTATGATAATAAAGTAAAACTTTTGTTAACAGCTGCTGAATCTTTTTCAAATGAAACAAATTATGATGTAGTGAATGTTGGTCATTTAATTCAAGAAGGATATGTTGAAGCAGATAATGAATCTGGAGATTTTATAAATCCTTTAACGGATGAATCTATGCTTTGTGATGTTATTCGTATAGTAAAACAAGATTTCCAATATGAAGCTCGATTAACGGAAGAAAAAAATTGTAGTTTTGATGATTTAATTCATGAGTCTAGTATTATTACTATTAAGAAGTTTAAAGAAAGTGGAGAAGAGATTCAGATGAATGAATGGTATTCTGGAGACGTTTTATTAAAAGTAGAGTTTCTAGATCCCTCTCAAGAGAAAAATGCAACTTTATTAACGATTAAAGGAAATGGGCAAGAATATTCTTATGATTTGAATGGTAATTTTTCTTCAAAAAATACACTTTTGGTTTCAGCTGGTCAAATTCTTAATACTAAGTATGAAGCAAGTGTTGTAGTAAAAAATGATGTGGTAAGAGAATATCGTGCTTCTACAAATGTAAGAATAGATAAACAAAGACCAATGGTTTATGTAGATGAGATACATGTTGGAAATGAAAATGAATGGACAAACATTGATAAAAAAATTCATTTTACCATGAGTGATGGAAATGGCTCAGGGGTATATGGTTATTCTTTATCTACGAATTCTAAATGTGGAGCAATTAGTCCTACAAAAACTTCTAAGCAAACAGTTTCAGTTTCTAAGCCAAATGGAACTTACTATATTTGTGTTCGAGATAATGCTGGGAATTGGAGTGAAGATATTAGTACTAAAATAGTTACTGTTTCAAAAATTGATACAAATCCACCTAACATAGATTTAAATTCTGGATTTTTGGTTCAATCAAGTGTTTCAAATTATAATCATTTTGTGACAAATTTAACTATTCAAGCAACGGATGAAAGTACAATGTCAATGTATCTTTCTAATACTGGTTTTGAACAAAATGGAACTTGGGAAAAATATTCTAAGAATAAGGTGTGGAATATAGCTTCTTCTTTGGATGGTAAAACACATTATGTATATTTAACTTTACGTGATGAAGCTGGAAATAAAGTGAATGTACGAAGTAAACCATATACGGTATATTTGGAATGTTCTAAAACTAAAAAAGAATATAAGTCTGGTTGGTCAAGCTGTAGTGCTAGTTGTGGAGGAGGACTTAAGTTTCATCCATATGACATAAAAGATCAATTTACTAATAAAGTGTGTATGAGTGGAAATGATCAAGAAGTATGTAATACGCATCCTTGTGAAAATCCAAATGATTATGATTGGAGTAAACAAATTACTTGTTCTTCTAAAAACTTGCAGGAAGCAATTGATAATGGAAAATTTAAAGAATATATTGAATATCAAGGATTTCGTGATGCAATGTATGATTGTGCAAGTAATGTAGAGAAAATTATTTTAAAGAATTCTAAAGCAATTGAAGCTTTGAGAAATAGTTCTCGTTATGAACTTGTGATAACAAAGGGGACCAAATCAAAGTCGTGTTCTGAAAAGTGTCCTTCTAACTGTGTTTCAGATTGTAGTAGCCCACCTGCCTGTTATTATGAAAGTTGGTATACAAATGCTATTAGTAATGTTTATTCTGGAAAAGCTTTAATTATTAGTGCTGCAGCAGAAGGAAGACCGTGTTTTGGTGTAGTTTCTACTTGTGATAATTATTGCGATTATAGTGGATATTGTGATTTTGAAAGTGGATCTAATGCAGTTTCTTATTGGGGAGATATTTTAATTGGTCAACTAAATGGTCAAGATGAGGTTTATGTTAATTGGTATACTGTTAAAGGAGAATATAAAAAGGGAGATGCAGCACTTGCTATTAAATTTTTAAATGGATTTGGTGCAACAGTAATTGCCAAATATTCTAATTTCTCTTTAAGTGATAATTCTTGTCGATCAGAAGAAAGAACTATTTGGAGAACTAGTAATATAGCAATTCAATACTTTAAAATTTAAGTGTCTTTTTGGACACTTTTTTTCTATTCAAATACTTCTATTTATGATAATATAAATTTAAATAAGAAGGATTGACTTATGAGAAAGAATGGTTTTACAATTATTGAAATTTTAGCTGTTATTGCCATTATTACTATTATTGGGTTGATAGCTATTCCAGGATATCATTATGTGGTTAATCAAGTGCGAACTAATACTTACGAAAATAAGCTTAGTTTAGTGAAAATTGCTGCAGAAAACTATGCTTTTGAAACAGGACTTACTCTTACAAATATTGCTCATTTAATTGAAATTGGTAAGCTAGAAGCAGATAATGAAGATGGTGATTATCGAAATCCAATTGATCATACTAATTTATTATGTCGTGTTGTAAGAATATCAAAGAAAGAACAAAATTATTTTGCAGAGATTACAAATGAAGAGGTATGTGATTATCAAAGTCTTCTTTTATCTCAAAGTAAAGTTTATATTAATCGTTATGATGCACTTGGAAATGTATTGTTTGATTCATCTGGAAATCAAGGTTGGACTAATGGCAGCGTACTTTTAGAATTAGAACTTAGTCAAGATTTTTATTATCCAGAAGAAGTAACAGAGATTATTTGGTCTGGTAATAATAAAGAAGAGGTTGTTAAGGTAAATAAGGATTTTGAAAGTAAGAGAAGGCTTGTTGTAGAAGCAAGTCAAATTTTAAATGAAACTTATGAAGCATTAGTTACATTTATACATGATGGAAAAAAAGTTAGTTACCAAGCAACGACAGAGGTTAAGATTGATCATCAATCTCCTTCTTTATACGAAGAAGAAATTTTAGTATCAGATCAAGAAAAATGGACTTATAATACGAAAGATTTAACATTTACTATGAAGGATGGAAATGGATCTGGGATCTATGGATATGCAATTATAAAGAATAATAATGCATGTCATAGTGCTAGTTATACAAAAACAGATAAGTCTACTGTTACAAGGGCATTAGGTCCAGGTAGTTATTATATTTGTGTTCGAGACAAAGCTGGAAATTATAGTGAAGAATATAGTAGTTATAAAGTGGAGATTGAGCGAATTGATTCTAAAGCACCTAATATACAAGTTGAAGTTTCTAAAATTTTTGGAAAAGAGAATATGGTTCATTTTACAATTGTGGATCCAGAAAGTGGAGTTGTTGCTTATTCATTAGGTCCTGATAATGTTTTTGAAGATTGGGTTTTAATTGATCAGACGAGTAATTATACTTTTTCTCAAGCTTTTTCTTCGAATGGAACTTATTATATTTATGCAAAAGATGAAGTTGGAAGTGTTAGTAAGCAATCTTTCAAAGTTTCATATGTTGATGTTACCGCACCTATTATTAAAGAAGCTTCTTTAATTTCTCTTGATGATTTTAAGGGATTAAACGTTTCAATACAAATTGAAGCTATAGATGAAATGCCTATGAAAATGTGTATTTCTACTACTGGTTATGAAGTAGGATGTACTTGGGAAGATTATAAACCTATCAAAGATTATAAAATAGCAGGTTCATTAGATGGTCAAACAAGAACTATTTATGTAACCTTAATGGATGGCGCTTTTAATAAAACACGACAAGAATTTCTTTATGAAGTTTATCATGAATGTGGAGAAAATACTTATATTAAATATGGAGAATTTGGAAGTTGTAGTGTAAGTTGTGGAGATGGTGTTAGAACACGTAATAATACTATTATAGATAAAATTACTAATCGAACTTGTTCTTATAAAGAAGAGATAATATCTTGTAATGCTGGGTCTTGTGTAAGGACAATTGGATAGACTTTTAAAATATCTATTTTTACGTTATAATGATTATACTTTAATGAGGTGAAGCAATGAATAAATTAAAAAAATTATGGAACGAAAATCGTGTCATGATGGTTTTAGCTCTTATTGTTATTGTGTGTATTATTATCATTATGGTAGTAATGTTTCAATATTTTTTTGGAGCTACTACTTCTAGTTATGGTACTCGTCTTGATGATATTTCTAGTGTTCCTTTTTCAGAGGATGCCAAAAAGACTTTGGAAGAAAGTTATCAAATGGAGCATTTAGAAAGCGTTGATGTTGAAATACGTGGAAAAATTATTTATGTTATAGTGAAATATGATTCTTCAGTAACTTTAGCGGATGCTCAAACAAAGTCATTTGAAGCTTATCAAGCGATTGATGAAACTTATCGTAAACTTTATGATTTTAATGTAACTGTTATTCAAGATGCAACGGATATTGGAACTGGATATTACTTAATGGGTGCTAAAAATGTTAGTAGTGAGAATTTTGTTTGGAGTAATAATACTCCAATAAAAGCTGAGGATTAGTATGAGAAAGTCAAAGAAAGTTATTATATGGACGCTTTTATTGCTTATTTTTGCTTTATTAGCAATTTACTTTATTGCTGATATTTTAAGTGATGAAACACGACTTACTCCAGAAGAAAACGAATGGGTTAATACAAATCTTAATAAAGTTCATAATATTTCAGTTTTAAATAATACTAATTTATTTGGAACAGATGGAAAAGGTTTATTTTTTGACTATTTGAATGATTTTACAAATGAGTATGGACTTCGTATTAATGCTATTACTTATAATTCTAATGAAAATGCAAATGGACTTCGATTTGTAGTTAGTAATTCTATTAATAAAAATGATATATCTTTTTATCAAGATCATTATATTTTAGTTTCTAAGACAAATGATGTTTTAGTTCGTATGGAAGATATAAAAAATAAAAAAATTGGTATTATGAATGATTCTTTAAATTACTTAACAGATAATTTAGATGTTGTACCAACATTCGTAAGCTATACAAATCGTGAGGAACTTTTAAATGCTTTAAATAGAAGTGAAGATATTCAAGCAATTTTAGTTCCAAGAATTGAATATATGGATCAAATTTTATCTTCTGGATATTTTATTGTTTCTCATTTTACCAATATTTTAAGATATTATAATCTTGTGTTAGATGAAGAAAACAATGCTATTTTAAGTACTATTTTAAAAAAGTTTAATATGAAATGGCAAGAAAATTCCTTTATAGATAAATTTCATCATCAAGAATTTCAAATGTTTGTGAAGTATTTGAAAATAAGTCAAACAGAAATAGATAAGTTGCAAAGTGTTGTTTATAATTATGGATTTATGAACAATGGTCCTTACGAGGTTTTAACTGGTGGAGATTATGGTGGAATCTTAGCGGCTTATTTAAAAGAATTCTCTGATTTTTCATCTGCAGAGTTTAATTTTGTTCGCTTTAAAAATTATAAAAAATTAGTTTCCTCTATTAATGATGGAGATATAGATTTATATTTTGGATATCAAAACTTTACTTCTCAAGGAACTGATATTTTATCAGATATATTAGTTACGTATGATGTTTTAGCTCATGAATCAGATCAGACTGTTGTAAATTCTATTACATCACTTTCTAATAAAACGATTTATGTAGAAAATAATAGTTTGCTTCATAGTCGAATAAGCGCAAGTGGGAAATTAAATGTTTCTACTTATGAAGGTGAAAAAGAATTAAAGGATTTGATTAAAAAACATGAAATTATCATTATGGATCATCAACTTAGTTTAGCATATCAAAAAAGTCTATTACGAAATTATTCAGTTCGTTATACGAATACTTTGTCAGAAAATTATGTATTTAAAACAAATGCCACAGATACATTTAATCAATTATTTTCTTCTTATATAGATTATTTAGATGAGAATAAAATGAATTATATAGGAATGTATAATTATAATGTTACCATTCGAAATGGTACTATATTAGGAACTATTGCAAAATATTTACTTTATATTCTTTTGGCAGCATTTTTGATATTTTATGGAATTTATCGTTCTTCAAAACGAATTCGTGTTGCTAAAAAAATTCGAAAAGAAGATAAAATGAAATTTATTGATCAATTAACAAGTTTAAAAAATCGTAATTATTTGAATGAAAATATTTCAAAATGGAATAAAAATACGATTTATCCTCAAACTATGGTTGTTATAGATTTAAATCGTATTCAAGAGATTAATGATACGATTGGATATGATCAAGGAGATGCTCAAATAAAGGCTACTGCTAATATTCTTATAAAAACACAACTTGATAATTCAGATGTAATGAGAACTGATGGAAATGAATTTATGATTTATTTTGTAGGGTATCAAACAAAACAGATTACAGCTTATATTCATAAATTAAATAAAGAGTTTAAGAAGCTTCCTTATGAGTATGGAGCATGTATTGGCTATAGTATGATAGTGGATGATATTAAATCAATTGAAGATGCTATTAATGAAGCAACACAAGATGTTCGTAAACAAAAAGATATGCAAAAAGAGGAAAATAAATTATGATGGAAAAAGTACTTCATTTTGTGAAACGAATTTGGAATTTGATTATTAGGCCAGAGATGTTGGTTTTACCAGGACAATTGGCCTATTTTTTCTTACTTGCTATAGTTCCTACTATTACAATTTTAGCTTATAGCGCTTCTTTTTTTCATCTGTCTTTTGATTTCTTAACTAATTTTTTAACTAAAGCCTTTGGTAGTGATGTTTCTTCACTTATTATTCCTATTGTTAGTAATTTAGATATTAACATTCAATTTTTTGTAACATTAATGATTGGGTTTTATGCTGCAAGTACAGGAGCTGCTTCTATTATAGTTACATCAAATCAAATGTATGGATTACCAAATTCGAATTTTATTCACCGAAAAGTAAAGGCTATTATTATGACATTTATTCTAGTAATTTTATTACTCTTTTTACTTTTAATTCCTGTTTTTGGGGATAGTATTATTGATTTACTTCAATTTGTTAATTTGAATCCTAATGTTACGAAAACAGTTAGTTTTACAATTCATTTGATAAAGGGGCCAATTTCGTGGTTTATTATTTTCTTTTTAATTAAAATCATTTATACAATGGCTCCTGATCGCGAAATTCCAAGTAAAGCAAATACTTATGGAGCTTTATTTACAACATTTGGATTTATTGTTGCAACAATGGCTTATTCTTTTTATATTAGTCATTTTGCTCATTATGCAAATTTATATGGAGGTCTTGCGCAATTTGTAGTTTTAATGGTATGGCTTTATTTACTTGCTTATATTTTTGTAATAGGAATTGCTATTAATTCTGAAAAATTGGAAAAAATAGGAGATATAAAGAAAGAATAATTGAATATATTAATTATTGTGCACACAGGTATTATTTTGTGCACTGTTATATTCGGAATATCAGTCTAATATTATAGGTATTAACGATATGAGGAAATAATATCTAAGAGGAACGATAATGTGTTCCTTTTTTGTTTGCTATAGTTATTGTTACTTAGAAATAACTAGTAAAACTTATGAAAAAGTGGTAGACTTAGTGTTATAA
>CAJUNF010000009.1 GCA_910587775.1 uncultured Bacilli bacterium
AGATTTAATCTTAGTTGAATGTAGAAAGGGTTGCAGAAAATCCTGTCTTCTCGACATTTATTCAACACAATTTTATTTATAAAAAAACTCCCAAAAATTAGGAGATTATTACGAAATGGTCGAGAAGACAGGATTTGAACCTGCAACCCCTTGGTCCCAAACCAAGTGCTCTACCAAGTTGAGCCACTTCTCGTTTTCATTAGTAGTATATCACAATTACCACTAATATGTTACAACAAATTTAAAATGGTGCACCCAAAGGGAGTCGAACCCCTAACCTTTAGATCCGTAGTCTAACGCTCTATCCAATTGAGCTATGGGTGCAAAAAAATGAATGCATTTTCATTATATTACAGTCATTTTAAAAATTCAAGAGTTTTTCTTATTTCTTTTTTATTCCTGCTTTTTCTAATAACGAAGAAATATTTTCATATGTATTATATCCAATCATACCATCAAACATTTTTCCAGATTTTATTACAGCAATCATAGGAGTATATTCAAATTCTCCAAATTTCTTTGTTTCTCCGTTTACAGTTTTCTCAATATCCAATAATGAGGCCATTTCCCTGTACTCTGAAGAAGAAACTGTTTCTTTGCTAATATCTAAATATACTGTTTCGTAATTATAATCTTTCTGAAGTTGTTGCATTATAGGTAAAATCTTTTTACAAAAAGTACAATTTGAGTAGCCAATAAACAGAACAAATTGTTCTCCATTTTTTATCTTCTTAGTTACTTCTGAAGATTTTAATGATGTAAACATACTAACATCATAAGTATCTGTTATAGTTGTATTATTACTTGAAGAATTATTTTCATTAAAATTTAATTTAGATGATATTACTAATAGTATAATAGAATTTATAATTAAAATTATAATGATTATATATAAACATAAACTAAATTTTTTTTCTAGATCCTTTTTCATAATAAATACCTCTTTTTCAAAGTACTATTATAAACTATTTTTCTTTTTTGTGCAATTTTTCTTATTATATTCTTTCATAACTTTTATTGCTTCTTCTTCTTGCTTTATTAATTCTATTTTGTCTACAGCAACTTCATCTATTTCTAAAGATCCATTATTATATGTAATAATTATTTTTCTTTTATTTCCTTGCATGGTTGAAATAATAACTTTATCATTCTCTTCTAATATAATTTCAGGATCAACATCTTTAATAAATTTCATTTAATCTTCCCTTTCAATACTTTGAAACAATTCATCGTTGAAAAAGTCTTGTAAAGGTATTTCTAAGCCTTCACAAATTCGTATGATGGTAAGCATCTTAGGGTTTTTAGATTTTCCTGCTATTAAATTTTGAACGGTGCTTTGTGTCAAACAACAAATACTTGCCAATTTATTTACAGAAATATTTTTTTCTTCACAAATTGATAATATTTTTAATGATACAGCCTTAGATAATTTCACTTTAACCACCTTATAGAAAGTATATCAATTAAGTTGCGAAATCTATTAACCACGGGAGACTAAATTTCCGATCATCGCTAAATAAAGATAACTTTTTTATTCCTTTCTTATGGATTTAATTATAGCTATCTTTAGATCATTTTTACGTCGAGTTACGTCGAACCATTCAATTTCTTTATCTCTTTTTTTCTTTTTTACTTTACACATTATTTTTCTATTTCTAAAACATAATTCTGAGAATTTAAAGCATCGAAAAAAATAATGATTAAATTTGTTTTTTTAAGCAAAAAAAAACTCTAATAAAAGTTTAGAGTTTAATTTACTTAAATGGTGGCTCGTTTGGGATTCGAACCCAAGACCCTTTGATTAAAAGTCAAATGCTCTACCGACTGAGCTAACGAACCAAATAAGTATGGCTGCCTCGGGTGGGCTCGAACCACCGGAATGCAGGAGTCAAAGTCCTGTGCCTTACCACTTGGCTACGAGGCAATATATATGGTGGAGGGACATGGATTTGAACCATGGAACCCGAAGGAACAGATTTACAGTCTGCCGCGTTTGACCACTTCGCTATCCCTCCATATATAACTAAAGAATGGTGCCGACAGAGAGAATCGAACTCCCAACCTACTGATTACAAGTCAGTTGCGCTACCAATTACGCTATGTCGGCAAAAAAATGGTGGGCGTTTACGGACTCGAACCGCAGACCCTCTGCTTGTAAGGCAGATGCTCTAACCAACTGAGCTAAACGCCCGTCTTTCGACATAATCAACTATAACAGAATAGTTGATTGATGTCAATAATCTTTTCTAAATTTTATGATTTTTTCTATTTTTTATGTTATTTCCATCTTCTAAAAAATAAACTTGATACCAAATTAAGAAAGTGTAAATATTATAAATTTTACGTCCATTATTTTTCTTTTTATTAAAATGTTCTTCTAATAATTTATTAATTACTGATTGATCAAAAAATTCTTTGACAAAATCCATCATAAATAACGATTTTACTTTTTTATAATAAACTTCTTCACGAATCCATTTTGAAAATGGTACAGGAAATCCTAGTTTTCGACGCTTAGACCATTCTTCTGGAATCTTATTGTTTGCAATCTTTCTAAAAATACTTTTTGTTTCTTTTTTTTCAACTAAAAATTTAGTTGGAATTGTGCTAGCATATTTAAATATATTTATATCTAATAATGGCACTCTTAATTCCAACGAATTTGCCATTGTCATTTTATCTGCTTTTAATAAAATATCTTGAGGTAACCAGAAATGCATATCAATATACATTTTTTTTGTAATTACATCTCTTTTTCTTACAATATCATAAGTTGGTTTTAAAACATCACGTATCATTTCATTATTTTTTAAATCATCACAAAGAATTTCGTTGGCTTCCCACTCTTCCATTAATGTGCCATGGCCTATATATCTTTCATCAAAAGGTAGTCCATAAAGCTTTAATGTGTTTTGACCAGGAAAATGTGGAAATGGAGTTACTATATTACGAATAAGTTTTCGGATAGCTAGTGGAAGTTTGGCATACATTCTTAAAATGGTCGGTTCATAATATTCATTATATCCCCCAAACATTTCATCTGACCCTTCACCTGATAATACAACTTTTACTTGTTCACTTGCTAGCTTTGATAAATAATATAAAGGAACTGCAGAAAGGTTTGCTTCTGGCTCATCGGTATGATATTCAACTATTGGTAAGGCATCAAAAAATTCATCTGCTGTAATTGATTTTCTATAATTATTAATTTTTAACATATCAGATAATTCTTTAGCATACATAGATTCATCAAATCCTTTTTCCTTAAATCCTACAGAAAAAGTTTTATTTGGTTTTGCTACACTTACAACGTAAGATGAATCTACACCACCTGATAAGTATGATCCAACTTCAACATCACTTGTTGTTTGATGATATTTAACTGATTCTTCTAATATTTTTGTAAGTTCCTTTATGATTTGTTCTTTAGATTTTTTACTTTTGTTATATTCTATTTCAAAATATCTATTTATTTCTAATTTGTCATCTTTCCAAACTAAATAATGGCCTGGCTTTAATTTAAATACATTCTGAAAAAAAGTCTCTTCTTTTACAGAATACTGAAAAATTAAAAACATTTTTAGAGCATTTTTATTTACTTTTTTTTGAAAATTAGGATGTCCTAAAAAAGATTTAATCTCTGAACCAAAAAAGAATTCATTATCAGTTTTATAATAATAAAAAGGTTTGATTCCAAAATGATCTCTTGCACCACATATTTTTTTTTCTTTTTTATCATAAATAACAAAAGCAAACATTCCAACTAATTTTTTTAATAATTCCGAAATTCCCCATTCTTCATAACCATGGATTAAAACTTCAGTATCACAATTGCTTTGGAAAACATGTTTTTTCTTTTCTAATTCTTTTTTTAGTTTCTCATAATTATATATTTCACCATTAAATACAATTACTAAATTTTTGTCTTCATTGTACATAGGTTGTGATCCGCCTTTTATATCAACAATGGATAGTCTTCTATGCCCTAAGGCAACTTCATTGTCAATATAAAAACCTTCTCCATCTGGTCCACGATGAATAATTCGATCAGCCATTTGTTTAATATATATTTTTTTATCAACTTTTTTGCTATTATCAATAAACCCAACAAATCCGCACATTCCTACACTCTCCAGTAACTATTTTTATATTCTTTATAATAATGCCACAATCTTTTTCGTAACATTAAAAAACGCTTTATATTTTTATCTTTTGTATATATCATTGGACTTACTCTTTTTTTATTTTTCCATAAATATAATGCTTCTTTTTTGAAAGCTTCATTTAATATATATTTTTTTATAATGCCTTTAGGAACGAAACTTAATAGTATTTCATCTGTTAAAATGTTTTCTTTTAAATCAATTTTATAGATTACATCATCTACTAAAATTTTTACTAAATTTGCTCCTAAAGAACTAACATAATAACTGCTTCTTCCCTGTCTTGCATTAATTTCTAATACTTTAAATGTATTGCTTCGAGGGTCATATTTTAAATCAAACTCAGCAAATCCATGATAAGAAATACTTTCCATAAATTCTTTTATTTTTTTCATCATTTTTATAGTATTTCCATTGGTTGAATTAAATCCATTTATTAGTACAGCAGCATTTCCTACCATTGATTTCGTTCTTTCTTGCAAGCCTATTTGGGCAAACGATTGAACTTTGACTTTTCCTAAACGATCTACATAAACTACTGCATCAAATAAATTAGAATCATCACCTGGAATAAATTCTTGAATAATCAAATAATCTTTATAACCTGCTTTTATAATTTTTTTTATTGTTACCTCTAATTCATGTTGATTTTCTATTTTGTATATTTTGTTTTTCCCTTCAAATGTCAAGTGATTATATAATACTACATTGGCTGGTTTTAAAACTAACGGAAAAGATAATGTACTAGGTAGCAAAGTATTTTTGGAACAATCAAAATAAAATGTCTCAGGAAATTCTAATCCTTTATTTTTGTAAGTTTTATAGAATAATTCTTTATTTGTTAAAGTTTTTAGTGTTTGAATGTCTGGGTAGGCATACACAATATTATTTTCTAATTTTTCTTTATTATTCATCAGAAATTCTGCATAAGTTTCATTTGTACTAATCGCTAATATTTTTTTATTTGATCTTTCTTTAGCAAATTGGTTTACAATTTCTATAAATCGTTTTTCAACCCATAAATCTGGTTCGTATTTTATTTTGAGTATATTAGAATATTTAGTAAATGCTAAACGATCTTTTCCGATTAAGTATGCTTTTTTATTATATGCCTCATGTGCACATCTTGCCATGTAATAAGCATTAGCATCACTTCCTAAAATAAGGATATCAAATTCCATACATTTATCCTCCCTTAATATTTTGTTTCTTCTTTATTATCTTCAGTAATGTGAATTCGTGGTACTCTATTTTGAATTTGATTAAACAAATGGTATGCATTTTTACCAATTTTTTTTGTAAGTTCTGATATTTTTATATCGTTTCCAAAAATTTCTACTAACATTCCTTCTTTTATTTTATTATCGACTAAAACCATTATCATATCCATAGAATCTGCAACGATTGGGTATTTTTTATGATTGATTGAAACATAACCAAAATTCTTTTCTACTCCATCTGCGTATCCGATTGGAATGGTTGCAATATAAGAATCTTCTGTCACTTTGTATTGAGCATTGTATCCAACAAATTCATTTTTTATAACTTTTCTAACACTTAAAACATGGCTATATAAGCCAAATGCTGTTTTTAAAGTTAGATTATTTTCTAAAATTGTTTCACTAATGTGATTACGTTTTTTGAAATATTGCTGTTTTATAGCACGTAATTTTCCCTTAAATGATTTGTCTATTTTTTTACTTTGAGAAAACCCATACATAATTATTCCTAGTCTTATTCCATTACAAAATGATATTTGTGGGTGGTTTACTAAAGTTAAGCTTCTTCCTAAGTGAACTATTGGTATAGATTCTAAATCAATATTTTTGGTTAATTCCTCAAATTTATTTTTTTGAGAATCCCAATAAGAATCATTAATTCCAGATGTAGCAAAATGAGTATAAATTCCTTCTAAAAAAATTTTTTTATTTTCTTTTATAATTTCGATAGCTTTTTCTAATTCACTTTGACTTTTAAACCCTAATCGATTCATTCCTGTATCTAGTTTTAAGTGGACTTTTATCTCGTAAGGTAAATCCATATGATCTAAATTTTGTAAGTATTTTAAGTTCTCAATAGTTATTGCAATATTGTTGTTGATGCAATCATAAATTGATTCTAATTCTATTGGTTCTAAAATCATAGTTGGTGTATCCGTATTATATTTTCTAAGATCTAAGGCTTCTTCTAGTGATGAAACAGCAAAATAATTGATTCCACCTTCTTTTAATGCATTTATACTTTTCATCCCGTGATGATAAGCATTATTTTTAACTACACCAATATAATATTTATAATTTGGATATTCTTTTTTTATTTCTTTTATATTATCAGTTAAGTTTTGGTGATTTATTTCAGCAAATGTTTTACGATACATTACATCATCCCTTTATTTATTCATTATAGCGAATTTTTAAACAAAAGAAAAGTTTTCACTCAATTCATATAAATTCTAATAAAATTTATTTATTTTTAATATTTCAACCTTAATTAAATTTTATTTTCCTCTTTTTGACTATTTTTTTTATTTATTATAGTCTTATAGTTATGAATTTAGATGAATACCAAAAATTAGCTGCTGAACAAGACAATCATTATTCTGTTATTATTGCTGGTGCAGGAACTGGGAAAACTTATACTCTATTAGGCCGTATTCAATATTTAGTAAATGAAAAGGGATTATTACCAGAAGAAATAATTGTAATTTCCTATACAAATGAAACTGTTAAAGATTTTTTGAAAAAGTGTAAGTCGTTGCTTGGATTTGAGGTTATGGTGATGACCTTTCATAAGCTGGCAATATATTTATTAAATCTTGCTGATATTTCTTTTCAATTGTGTTCTCAGGATTTTTTAAGTTACATAACTCATGAGTTTTTTTCTTCAATTTGTCAACAAAACTCAACATTAAATAATGCGCTTAAACGTTCATTACCTGTATTTTCTAAGTTTTCTAAAAAAGCTTTATGTATTTGGAAAAATAAAATTAGTGATCAAACAATAAAGTTTATTTATTTGTGTCAATCAAAAGAAATTACTAAAAATTCTATAAAAAAGCTGATACACAAAAATTTTGGAAGAAAAAAATATTTTTTTCTTTTAGCATATTTGGCATTTGGAATTTATGAATCTGAAAAAGAGAGTCAATGTTTAATGGATTTTGATGATATCATTTTAAAAGCAGGAGAAGCTTTGAATGACTTTAATATGGAATTATTTCCTTTCAAGCATATTCTCGTAGACGAATTTCAAGATTCTTCAATAGCTAGAATTCATTTGTTTCAATTGTTGGTGCAAAAATTTTCAATGGATTTTACAGCTGTTGGTGATGATTGTCAATCAATTTATCGTTTTAGTGGAACAGAATCTAATTGTTTTCAATTGTTAGAATTAATTTTTCCTAATCTTAAATTTTTCTTTTTAAAACGTACATATCGTAATAGTCAAGAATTAATACATGTTGCTGAAAGTTTTGTTCAAAAAAATAAAAGACAGATCAAAAAAAACGTTATTTCTAATAACCACTTAAAATATCCAATTGAAATTTTTTATTATTATAATACAAAAACAATTTATAAAATGATAACTTACATTTTAAAAGAACATATCAATTCTAATATATTATTTTTAGGGAGATACTCTTTTGATTGGAAATATTATTTTGATAAACATGAAATTCATTGGATTGATAAAACTCATTTTTCTTTAAATCGATTCCCTAATGTATCATTTTCATATTTAACAATCCATCAATCAAAAGGCTTAGAAGCAGATATTGTAATTTTATTGCACCTTGAAAAAAGTAAATATGGATTTCCAAGCCAAGTCAAACCTTATTTTTTTGAAAAAATACTTTTAGAAGAAGATCAAATTTTATTTGAAGAAGAACGAAGATTATTTTATGTTGCACTTACGCGAACTAAAAATAAGATTTATCTTGTCACTCCAATTCGATTTTCTTCCGTATTTATAAAGGAAATTTATCAGGATAACTGTAAGCAAATTTTAAAAAAATATTTTTTTTGATTTATTTACATTTTATAAATGAAAGTAAGTATAATTTCTTTACAGTACTTATTAATATAAAAAAACTCAAGATATTCTTGAGTTTCAATTGCTTTATGGTGGCTCCAGCGGGAATTGAACCAGCGACACAAGGATTTTCAGTCCTCTGCTCTACCGACTGAGCTATGAAGCCACTTGGCGGTTCGTACGGGATTTGAACCCGTGATCTTCTGCGTGACAGGCAGACGTGATAGACCACTACACTAACGAACCATGGTTGCGGGAGAAGGATTTGAACCTACGACCTCCGGGTTATGAGCCCGACGAGCTACCAAGCTGCTCTATCCCGCGATGTATTAAATTTTAAAATGGCGGAGGAAAAGGGATTCGAACCCCTGCGTCGCTTGCGCGGCCTGTCGGTTTTCAAGACCGATCCCTTCAACCAGACTTGGGTATTCCTCCATCAAAGTCATTTCATAACGACATGCTAATTATAACATGAAGATTTTTTCAATGTCAACAAAAAAAGCAGAAATCCAATCCAGTTTTTAGTATGCTTAAATCTTTAATACTAACCTCTTTATAAATTAAAAAACCCATTTAACTGGGTATTATTTTATCAATGGTGCCCAAGGCCGGACTTGAACCGGCACGAGCTTTAACACTCGCAGGATTTTAAGTCCTGTGCGTCTACCTATTCCGCCACTTGGGCAATTTGGCACCATGTCTAATCTGCTTTAGACATTTTTCATTATAAACTAAAATTTATGTGAGGTCAATTATTTTTTATTATTTCTTTTTATCTCCTTAATTTTTTCTTCTATCCAGTAAGATAAATTTTTATTTAATATATTAAAGTTTTTATTAAAATGTCTAGCTCTTCGATATTCATAATCTAAATTTTTAAGAGTTAATTTTGCTTCTTTAGTCTGAGTATCTATCGCTAAAATCTTACATGGAATTATTTCGCCTATATTTGCATAAGTATTGATATCATTAATATAATAATCAGAAATTTCCGAAATATGGATTAAACCTTTATAGCCATTTTCAAAAATGACAAAAATACCATATTTTTTTATTCCTGTTACTTTTCCTTTTACAATTCTGCCTCTTTCAAAAATTTGGTTCATTTTTATCACCACAGGTATTATATCATGATTTTTTCTTTACTTGTTTTATTTTTCCTATTATAATTTTCTTAGTGATAAATATGAAAAAAGTTAATTTAAAAAAACAAAATAATCCAGATTTAATTATAAGCAGAATTAAAGAATTATTAGAAGATATCCGCCCTTATTTAAATATGGAAGGTGGAGATATTACTTTTGAAAAGTATGAAGATGGGTTTGTTTATGTTAAATTATTAGGAGCTTGTGCCCAATGTATGTCCCAAGACGAAACATTAAACGATGGTATTTTATGTATGTTGCAAGAAGAGATTCCTGAAATAAAAGGAATTATTAATGTTTTATTATAGCATTATTTTTTTATAAGCCATTCAATTTTTTCTATTCCTATCATCTTATTCAATTCTAACATTATTCTACTTAAAAATTTTTCATATTCTTGGTTTTTATCGATTATTTTTATTAAGGTTTCTTCGTCTTCTTCATGATTCATTATCTTTTCGTAAACATCAAAATAATATGATGGATATAACATTCTTGCAAAAAACATTTGATACTCATATAATGTTCTTTTTCTTAAACTTAAAAAAGTTTTAAATTCGATCCATGCATCTTTTTCATCTATAAAGAAAGCGGATTTTAAATATTCTGCAATATCTCGTACTTGTAAATCGAAAATAAATAGTAGTGGATTATAAAAATCTATTTTAAAATTTGGAAACTTTACTCTTTTATGACTTAAAGAAATTTTATCAAATTCACTTATATTTATTTTATTGACTGTATTATTAGCATAGGATATGGCGTTTTCTGCTAAGCCAATATAATAACTTAAACTATTTAAAATTACAGATTTATTCTTTCCTAATTCGTGAACTTGATATTCAAAATAATCAATTTTTCTGCTCCATAAATTTCCCCAACTATTATTGTATAGAGAAGATTTGTTTTTAGATAAAATTAAATTTTCTTGAAAGTTCATTATGTCTAAAATATTTATTTCTTCATCTTTTGATTCCATCTTTAATAATACATAATTTTGATTTTCTATATTACTTACTAATTTGTTTTCACGATTTAAAATAAAGGTATGAATTGGAATATTTTTTCTTTTTAACTCTTCGCATACTTCATATATATTTTTTAGATCTTCTTCTGTTCTATTTAATACACACAATAAAAATATAGATCCCTTTTCTATAAATTCATAGTTATCTTCGATTTTTTTCAAATCCTTAATATCAATGTTATAGTAAAAATTTATTATTTCTTTCATATGTATCCCTATCAAATCATATGAAAAAAGATTAAGAATCTTTCTTAATCTTTATGCTGCTTTTTGTAAAATTCTAGATGCGTCATTTTCTACAGTGGTTCCACCTGCTACTTCTTCTGTTATTTGTCGTTGGCGTTCTTGCTGAATTGACATTATTTTAGCTGCTGCTTGAGTATCTTTTAGTACTTCTCTTGATTTTTCTAAGTTTTGATTTACCTCATCTTCTAAACGTTTAATTTTTTTTTTATAATTATTCAAATCCTTTATAACTTTGTCTAAACGTTCTTTTATCTCTTTAAGTTCTGGATCCATTTCTTCTTCAGTTTCTAATACTGGAGATTCTGGAACTAAATTAATCTTAGCTGTTTCTTCCGTTCCCTCTTCATTTTCTCTTAAATCAGAAGGATTGTTCATTTCATCTTTTTGTTCTACTTTATTCTCTATTGTAGGAATATTAATTTCAGTTGGATTAATTTGAACTGGATCTATAAAATTGTTTTCTATTGATTCTGATGGTTTACTTACATCTATTGTATTTGTTAAAACAGGCTGTTCTACACTTATTTCTTCGTTCATTGTAGGTGTAATTTCAGCATTTGGAATAGGAGAAGAAGTTTCTTTTGTTTGATTTTCTATATTATTTTGATAAAAACTAGTTAAAGATACAATATTTGCTTCTTTTACAGCTATTTGTTTTCCTCTTTTTTCTTCTGTTACAGAAATTTCTGGCTTTTTTATTAGTGTTAATTTTGTCATTATTGTACCCCTTCCACTTCTGCTTTATTATTAATAATATCTATAATAGTTTTTTTTACTTCTCCCCATGCTGCTTCATTGTTAATTGGTTGATATACACCATTTTGTTCCCAAAAAAACTCTAGCACATAATTTGCCCCATTCATTTCTCCAGTATTTATAGCAATAATTGGAATATCTTTTATATTTGGACGTTCATCATCAAGCGACTTAAAACCACATACTAATTTTTTTTCAACTTTTTCACCACTTGGTGTAACTAATATCACTTTTTCATCCATTTAAATCCCTCTATTCTTTCATGATTATAACAAAAAGAGATTGAATTATCAATCTCTAATTTTTGCTATGATGAAATAACTACATCCAAAAGCACATTGCTCTTTTAAATAATCATCTACTTTATCTATATCATTAATTGGTTTAAAATTTTTATTTGTTTTACTATTAAATCCTTTTAATCTTATTTTACCATAAGCCCAATCTCCCACAATGTAGTCATATGGATTAAAATAATCTGTTATTTTTTCTTCTAATACTTGCATATCAATTGCATCTTTAACATTTTTTAAAATGTGATATCTTACGTTATTTATTGTAATTTCTTTCATATTATCATCCTAAAACCCTTACTGTAATTGCAAAGAGTGTCATCATCACTGTTGCAATAATACTTAATAATAATAGCATGTCTACATATCCATTTCCAGTAGTAATATTATGTCCATATCTTTGATGATAGGCTATCGCTTCTTTTAAACGATCCATTTTATCAGAAGCTTGAGGATCTATCTTAAAAAAATTTAATATTTTATCATTTAATTGATTTAATGTAGATTCATCTAATTGGGAAATCATATCTAATGAATATCCTAGTGCTGTATAAGCTTCTGGTAACAAGGTATTTTGTTTATATGGTAAAAAATTAAAATTATGATTTGATTCAAAAGTTTTACAAATAAAATATTGATCTAATTCTTGCAAATTTTGAGTATATTTTGGATATTCTTGTATCATAATCTGATTTTGATTAGTAGTTAGGTAAATATAATTTTTAAAAGTATTTATTTGCTCTTCTGTTGCACCAAGAGCTTTTTTTCGATAAAAAAACATATCTATTAAAAATTTCTCTATTTTTAAAAAATAGGGATTTGGAAATGTTTTTGCATCATTATATTTAAAAAAGCATTCTTTAAACTTTTGTAAAGATTTTTTTGGAAATCCAAATTTTGTTATATTAGAATCAAATCCTCCCATGCGATTTTCATTATTTGTTCGGAAAGGATTAATAATATCTAATTCTCCATAAATATATATTAAAGTACGGATTACCATTACTGGAAAAGACGAGAATGCTGGATTATTCTCGGATTGTTTATTTTCTATGTATAAGTTAATAGCATTGGTAAATGCTGAATTTATGAAAATGTTCCCTTCCATGTTCTCACCTATTATAAGTATATCATAACATTTAAGAGATAGGTACATTTAAAATGTTGCTTTTTGTCTCATAAAGTCCTCCGTAAAGATCTGGAACTACTCCATTTATTATTTCTGCATCAATCATTATTTCATATTTTAGTTCCTTGGTTTGAAATGAAACTGGTGTAATAATTTCATGACTAATTGACACATCTACGTAAATTTCTATTAAAGCATTATTGATTCCATAATTTTGAATTTTGGTTTTTAGATTAGTTAAAATTGTTCCAATAAATTTTATTTTAATTGGTATTCTTGGTCCAAGATTTGTTGCATATATGGAGTTACTTGCAACACCGATTGGCATACTTAGAATAAATCCATCTAATCCATTGGATAGTTCTTGATCATAATATTCAATATTTAATTTTCCATTTTCTATCACGTTAAAATCATTTTTTATTCTATTTGCTAATAAGTTAGCTATTTTATATGCATTTTTTGTATCATAACTTACATTTAAAATTTCCCCTTTTGCATTTTGATGAATCGTAAGTACTTTGTTTATCGTATCATCATCAATTTGAGTCATAATTGTATAGTTATTAAATAAATTGTATGTTAATTTTTCTAAATTTTTAGAAGCAATTTCTAATAATTTTGGCGTAACATTATAACTAATTTGTTTTAAAAATACGTAACAAAAAAAACAAATAGAAAGAAGTATCATTGTTAAAATGCTTGATACTTTTGGTTTCCATTTGTTATTTTTCGTTTTTACTTTTCTCATGCTATATTTTATGCGCTTTTATTAAAATAATCCTAAATTTAAAACACTATTTAATAAAACCACAATACCAATAATAATTGCAATAGTAATTACAACTATTAAAATGTGTAATACAATCTTGTTTGATTGAACATCTTCTTTTAAATCGTTAAAATCATCGAAATCACTTTGTGTAAAAGACAAACTATTTGTATAGAAGGAGTCATCCATTTTAGTTGATTGTTCTTCTACTTTTTTATTAGATGATTTTTCTATATTTTTTTCTTCCACTAAATTTTGCAATATTTCTTTAGTTTCGTTTGCACCCATTACCATTGTATTACTATCGTCGCCTTTTAAATCTGTTAAAATATCTAGTGGATCTAATTTAGTTTTTTGTAATTCATTTTCCGTAATTGTATTTATCAATTCTAATAATTCTTCTTTTGTTTTGTTATCAGCAGCTTTGGTTTCTTTTGGCTCTTCTTCTACATTGAGATTTTTTAAAATATCGTATTGTGTATCTCTTATTTTTTTTAGTCGCTCTTTTTCGTAATCAATTTCTTTTTCTTCACGTGCTCGCTCTAAAATAGCATTAATATCATACTCTTTCGTTTCTTCTAATTCTATATTTTGTTCTTCTATATCTGGGACTAGCTTTACTTCTCGGCGTTTTGGAATATCATGATAGTTTTTTTCTAAAATTTCTTTTAGTTTATCAACATTTACATAATTTGAATCATTTTCACCTATTACTTTGGCGTTGCTTGCTATACTAAATTCATTAATCTCACTATTGCTTATTTCTTTATATAAGTTACTATTACGATTAGCTCTTGATTGATAGATTTGTTTTTCTTCATCGTAGTATTTTTCACTTCTACTTTTCATGATGCCCCTATCCTTTCAACAAAATAATACCATATTTTCATTTTTTTGAAAACTTTATTTCTCGTTGATTTTTCATATTATAGTTTATATAATTATTTTGAGGTGAAAATTTTGAGAAAAATCATTTTAAAAACTGAATCTTGTATCGGTTGTGGTGCTTGTGTTGCTGTTGATAGTGAACATTTTGAATTTAGTGATGAAGGATTTTCATTTGTTAAGTCGCAAGAAAATCTAGAATCACCAGCACTTAGTGATGCAATTGATGCATGCCCAGTTGCAATTATTAGTTTAGAAGAAAATAATGAAAGCAACGACGTAAGTTCTATATCTGAAAATGATCAGGAATGTGGTCATTGTGAGTGTGAAGATTGTCATTGTCATGATGAAAATAACAAATGCCTTTGCAATGAAGATATTGAAAGCGAAAAAAAAGCAGCTTAGAAAACTAAGTTGTTTTTATTTTAAAGCATAAAGTTTTTTTATTTCTTTAATAGAAAGTGCACGGTATTCACCTTTTTTCAAACCTTCTAATGTTAAAAATGCAAAAGATTCTCTTTTTAGGGATTCTACAGGATGATTTAGTGACTCAAAAACTTTTTTTACAATATGATTTCTACCTTCTGTAATAGTAATCTCAATTTTTGAGAAATTCTTTTCTTTGTTTTTCATTCGTAGTTTTACTCTATTAGGGATTACTTTTCTTCCTTCTATAATAATTCCTTTTTTTAATTGTTTAAATTCTTCTCCAGTTAATATTCCTTTTACTTTAGCGATATAGGTTTTTTCAACAGAAAAGGAAGGATGCATCAAAATATTTGCTAACTCTCCATCATTTGTTAATAAAAGTATTCCTGTCGTATCATAATCTAATCTCCCTACTGGATAAATTCTAGCTTTTGTTGAAATTAAATCAATGACAGTTTTTCGTCCAACCTCATCTTTTACTGAAGTAATTGTTTTTTCAGGCTTATAAAGTAAGTAATACTCTTTTTCTTCTATTTTCAAATGCTTATTTTCTATTTCAATGTCATCTGATGATTTCACTTTAAATCCTAGTTCTTTGATCACTATTCCATTTACTTTTACTTTTCCTTGTTCAATTAACGCTTCAGCCTTTCTTCTTGATGTGAACCCACTATTTGCAATCACTTTTTGAAGTCTTTCCATTATGCACCTTCTTTTTTATTGTTAATAACTGTTAACTTATTTTGAAAATCTCTTTGAAATTCTTTGGGAATCTTAGTTAAAAACGTTAATTCTTTTTTTGTTTTTGGATGAATTAGTACAAGTCGATTAGCGTGTAGTGCTAATCGTCCATAAGGATTTTTTTTACTAAAATATTTTTTATCTCCTACAATAGGATGACCTATAGATGATAAAGCTACTCTAATTTGATTTTTTCTGCCACTTTTGATGTGGATTTTTAATAAACTATAAGCATTATTTTTATCCAATACTTTATATTCTGTAATTGCAAGTTTTCCTGTTTTAGGATTTTTTGTATCAAATACTTGAAATGTTTTAGTTTCTTTTAAATAGTTTTTTATAATTCCTTTGGATTGTTTTACATTTCCTTCTACAATAGCAATATATTCTCTTTCAATTGCAAGTTTTTCCCATTTTTCCTGTAATACATGTTTCAAATTTTCATTTTTTGAGAAAACAACAATTCCAGAAGTATCTTTATCTAAGCGATGAACTATAAAAATTTTATTATGTGGATTTTGTTTTTTTATATATTCACTTGCTTCATGATAAAGAGTGCGATACTTTTCTTTTTCAGTCGAAATTGTAAGTAGTTTTGCAGGTTTATTTATTACTAAGAGTTCTTTATCTTCGTAAACTAGATCCAATTTCTTCTTCATTTGTCCACTCCCTAAAATTATTTATAGAAATATTAGTTACTTGTAATTCAACATTTTTTATTCCTTCATTCATATAAGAATTTCTTTCTTCATAAGTCATTTGCTCCCAGTTATCTGGAAAAGGTTTCGTAATAACTTGTAAACTATCTGTCTCATAAGGATATAAAAAACGAAAGACATGATTTAAATATTTTTTATCTGTGTTTTCTGTACCTACTAACCCATTTAATGCATCATACATATTCGCATTTTTGGCAGTATTATATCCAGCATTATATGCAAATGTACTTAAAACTGGATTTTTTAATTTATAATTATAATAAGTTAAAAAAGCTGTTGAAATTTTAATATTTTTTTCCCAGTTTTCCTCTCCAATTAAATCAGAGAAGAAGATGATTTCATATCCTTCATTTTTTAACTCTTTGCTTTTTTCTAGTTGAAATTTATATCTTAGTAGTTGCTCTTGGTATTCATTTTCATTTGTATAATTATCACGATTTGGTTCTTCTCTTACAATATATATTTTATCCACTTCTTTTTGTGTAGCAAGATCCTCAGATGATTTTTCAATAATTGGCAATATAATTTTTTCTCCACAAATCATGCGTGTTAATTGTCCTGGGTTGTTTTTAGAAATATCATCTCTTTCTTGTGTAATCAATGATGACATTAATGCTGTTGGAATTCCCCATCTTTTTGCATATTTTTGAATTGTTTCTCCATAAACTCTATCGGTTTCTTCTCTTTTTATAATTCTACTACTTTGTTCAATGCAAATATCTACTTCAATGTTATTTTCTTTTGATTCTTTTATTGATTGCTCATTATAAATTTCTATTGGTGCTTCTTCAGTTGATATGATGATTGATTGAGGTATTTCAGTTTCTTGATATGTAAATGAATTATCTATATTTTCAAATACTATTTTTTCTTCTTCTACAGTTTTATCTTTATATTTCCTTGAATTTATAGCAAGTGCTAGTAAAACTATTATCCCTGCAGTCATAAATATTTGAGAAGCGTTTAATGATGTAATTTTACCTTTTTTAGTTTGAAATTTTCCCATATGAGAAAGTTTGTTTTTTTCTAATGCTTTGTATGATTCTCTATATTCCCCATTTTCTTTTGTTAAAACATAAATATATCCCGACTTACCATGTACTTTTATGCGACCATTTTGAAAAGATATTGTTGCAGCTGGTTCATTTATATTTGATAAAGCTTTAATTAAGCTTTGTCGTTCTAGGGAAGAAAGACCTTGAAACATTGAAACTGTTCCATTTTTACTCATTCCACAAATCCTCTATAATTGTTGTAATTTTTTCTAGTTCGTCTTTATTTGTTACATCATTTAATTCATAATTAGGGTTTTCAGGATCATAACTTGAAATAAAAATATTTAATTCGCCGTTTAAATCTTTACTATTGTCTGTATATATTAAATAATTTTTCTGATATTCTTTTACATACAAACTATCTAATATTTCACATATTATTGATCCGTTTTCTGTTTCTAGAGTAAATGTTTCGTTTTTCATATAACCACCTCTTTTATTATATCATATTTTAATATTTCTATTTTGAAAAAACAGACGTTCTATTTTTTACTTGCCTGTATTTTTAGTTCATGTATTTATCTTAATAGAAAGGGATTTGATTTCTATGATAAAAGATACTTTATTAAATAATAACCTGTATTTTTTTATATCATAGTTATTACGCGAAAACTAACAGTATTGTGTGCAGTGCCATCAATAATGCCTAAAGTAAACACTCCAGCACCACTACCACGGTTATCAAGATTACCACGTCCGAACCAAGGAACCTCATGAAAGACAAACCGATTTATAATCAAATCCCTAATTGTTCTTTTTTTCTAATAAATAATTAATTGCATTTAAAACACTAATTTTACCATATTCATAAGTTAAAGACCCTTGTTGATAAGCAATAAATGGTTCTCTTAATGGGCCATCACAAGATAATTCAATGGATGAGCCTTGGGTAAATGTACCTGCTGCCATTATCACTTGATCATCATATCCTGGCATATCGTCTGGAATTGGTAAAGATGCCGAATCTATCGCGGAAAAGGTTTGTATTCCCTGACAATAATGAATTAAATCTTCTTTGTTGTGAAAAATAATATTTTGAACGATATCTGCTCTTGTTTCACTATATTTTGGCTCTACTTCAAATCCTAGTTCATCCATTAAAGCACTAGTTAAGACTGCCGTTTTTAATGAATTTCTTACAATGCTTGGTGCTAAAAATAGACCTTTTAAGAATTCACGATTAATTCCTAGAGATGGTCCAACTTCTTTACCTTCTCCTGGAAGAGTTAATCTTTCGGCACACAAATGAATTAAATCTTTACGTCCTACAATATATGCTCCATTTGGAGCAATTCCTCCGCCCATATTTTTAATTAAGGATCCTACACAAATATCTGCACCTACTTCAATTGGTTCTTTTGTGCTTACTAGTTCACAGTAACAATTATCTACCATGATAATGGTGTCTGGACTTATTTTTTTTATTTTTGAAATTATTTTTTCTAGTTGCTCTATTGTGATACTCTTTCTAGTAGAATATCCTTTTGATCTTTGAATTTCAATTACTTTTACTTTATTTTGTTTTAAAAATTCTATTATTTTCGTTTCATCAAAATCATTATTTTTTAAATTTATTTCTTCATATTTTATTCCAAATGATTTTAAAGAACTTTTATTTTCTTTAATACCAATTACCTCATGTAATGTGTCATAAGGTGTTCCTGTTATAGATAAAAGTAAATCATTTGGTCTTAATAAAGCAAAAAGTGTTGTAGATAATGCATGTGACCCAGAAATTAATTGATTTCGAACTAAAGCATCTTCTGCTTTAAAGATAGTTGCGTACACCGCTTCTATTGTGTTTCTTCCTATATCACCATATCCATATCCAGTAGTACTGTTAAAATGAATTTCTGAAACTTTATTTTTCCAAAATGCTTCTATTATCTTTGCACTATTTTCTTCACAAATTTTATCAATTTTCAAAAATTCTTGTTCTAATAAAGGCTTTGTTTTTTCATAAGCTTGTTTTATATTTTCTCTCATAATAAACTCCTTTTGTATATTTTACTTTTAATAAATTTATATTAGATGTACCATCCACCATCAACGCGAATCACTTCGTTGTTAATATACCTTGCCTCTTTGCTACACAAAAAATAAATCACATTAGCTATTTCTTCTGGGTCAGCAAATCGATGAAGTAAAATTTTTTTGGTTTCTTCTTCAATATATTGTTCATCCAATTCTTTTACCATGTCTGTTTTAGTCCATCCTGGTGCTACAGCATTTACATTAATGTATGGAGCAAATTGAACTGCTAAATTGTGTGTCAAAGAAACCAATCCAGCTTTTGAAGCATCATAATCAATACTCATTGGATAATAGGTATCAATTGCATTTGTAGATGCTACATTTACAATTTTTCCAGTTTTTCTTTGAAACATATCTAATCCTATTAATTTACTAAGCCAAAAAGGCCCTATTAAATTTGTTCGTATTGTTTCTTCAAAATCTTCAAAAGTTTTATCTTCAAATAAAGAATCGTTATCAATACCTGCATTATTAATTAAACAATCAATTTTAATATTAAGGTTATTTATTTCTTGAATCATATTTTCAATTTCTTTTTTCTTAGATATATCCGCTTTTATTAGATGAACTTTAATTTGAAATTCTTTTTCTAAATATTCACCTAATTTTTTAGCTTCATTCTCACTTTTATTGTAATTTATTATTATATTATAATGATGTTTTGCAAAAACAATTGCTGTAGCAGCTCCTATTCCCCGACTGGCACCTGTTATTAAAACTGTTTTTTTCATTTTTTCACCTCATCTGTTTTGCTTTTTAAATTTATCAATTATTTTTTCAGTAGTTCTTCATATAAATTTTCTTTATAACCAATGATTACTATTTCTTTTTCTTCATTGATTAAAAGTGGTCTTTTTACTAGCATTCCATTACTAGATAATAAACTGATTTTTTCTTCTTCAGTCATATTGGACAATTTTTCTTTTAAGTTTAATTCTTTATAAATTAAACCACTGGTATTAAAAAATTTCTTTAGTTCTTGATTACTCATTTTAAACCATTTTTTCAGTTCATCTTGTTTAGGATTATTTTCTTTTATATCTCTTAATTCAACCTTTATTCTGAGCTCTTCTATTTTTTTATAAGCTTTTTGACAGGTAGAACATTTTGGATACCATAAAAATATCATAATCTTTCCTCCTTTGTTTCATTCTATTATATCATTTCTTTCTATCTTTTCTTCATATTACATACATTTATATTGGTGATATTTTTGAAAAAGCCTATAATAGGTATTCTAGGTCGTATTTCAAAGGATAAAAAAGAAAATGTTTATGTGTATGATGAGTATCGATATGCAATTATCAAAGCTGGAGGCATTCCAATATTACTTTTGCCAAGCTACAATAAACCTATTAGTAATATTTCACCCTTTCAAAGTAATATTGTTCAAGAATAATTTGATATTATACAAATGATTGATTTGTGTGATGGAATATTATTTCCTGGTGGGAGTGAATGGTATGGTTTTGATCAGCGGATATATCAGTATGCGTATGAACATGATATTCCAGTTTTAGGAATTTGTCTTGGAATGCAAATGATAGCATGTGCTTCTTCTTTTTATAAAACTTGTTCAGATAATACAAAATTAATCTGCTCTACGATTAATCATAAACAAGATAAAACTTATGTACATGATATTTATTTAAATGAGAGTAAATTACAAAGTATTTTAAAACAAGAAAAAATTTTAGTAAACAGTCGTCATAAATCTTGTGTTAATAATAATTCTTCTTTTGTTGTAAGTGCTAAATCTATAGATGGAATTATTGAAGCAATTGAAATTCCTGATAAAACTTTCATAATAGGTGTACAATGGCATCCTGAGTCTGTATATGATACAGATATATATTCACAATTATTATTTCAAAAATTTATTTCTGTTTGTTATAAAAAAACTACTAATATTTAGTAGTTCTTTGTGGTATCTTATAATCCAATTAGACTTTCTTCTACATCAATCATTTCTTCACTTAAAATAGAATATAAATATATTTTAACTAATTTATTACTTTTATACATTATATATTTTTGATATCCTCTTAATTGTTTTATATAATCGTTATCCATTAAATTATTTAATTTATAATCTAAAATAATAATTTGATCATTTAAAATTATCATTAAGTCTATTATTCCATGAAATTCTTGATCATTTTCTTCATATATAAATTCATATTCTTTAAATATATCTGCGGTCTTATATTTTTGGATTAGTTCATTTTCTAAAAACTTTTTTATTTTTTTCTTTATGAACAGCTCTTTTATAGCATTATAATTTGGTTTTTCAAAGTCTATTTGTTCTAAATATTCATGAAATTTTAATCCTAATTTTATATTTTCATAATCTTCTTTTGTATTTAAATTAGTATTCTTTTTTGAAAAATTTTTATTTTCTATTGTTACTGATTTTAAAGTAAGCTCTTGTACATTTAAAATATCTTTTGAATTAGTACGTTTTAATTGTTCTTGAGCATAGGTTAAATAATCTTTGGTTAAGAATAATTTACTCATATCTTGTTCTATTTGGGCAAATTTTATATTTTCCCAAATGGAATAAAGAAAATCTGCTAGAGATCTGTTTTTTAAACGGCTTTCCAAATTATTAGTTGGTTTTGTTTTCAAATTTTTTGGTAAGACAAAAATCATTTTTTCTTTTGCTCTTGTAACCGCAACATAAAATAAGCGAATTTTTTCTGAAATTTCTTCTAGTAAATAGTTATGTTTTACCAATTCTTTCAAAAAGCATGAGTATAAGCCTTCTTCTTTTATTGGCGTAATAATTCCATATTTTTTATCAAATAAAAATTTTTCTTTCATATCTGAAATATTAAAGGTTTTATATAACCCACTAAAATAGCAGATTGGATATTCCAAGCCTTTTGATTTGTGAATTGTCATTATTTTTACACAATCATTAATTTGTTCTTCATTACTATATTTTATTTGGATTTCTTCTTGATTAATTCTTTCTAAAAACTCGTAAAACTCTTCAATGTTGTATCCTTCTTGTTTGCAACTATGAGCAATATTTTGAATATATTTTAAAATCGTCATGTTTTCTTTGATGTCAGCAATTTTTAAGATTTTTTCATAAATTTTTGTTTCACAATATATCTCTTTTATAATTTGCGTAATTGGTTTGGTAGAAAAATCAATTAAAATTGGTTTGATGGTTTTATATAAACGGTTATCATACCAATTAGAATTTTTTAAAATATCATAAATTTCTTGATCTTTATATTCCATTAAAAAACTTCTTGCTACGCTTACAAAAGAAATTTTAAATTGTTGATCAAAGTTTTTATGGGCATAAGCTACTAAAACTTTGATCATGTTTTTTACTACTATAAAACAAGTAGAGTCATTAAATGTCTCATCTTTGTATAATGAAATCGGAATTTTTAAGTAATTAAATATTTTTTTATATAACTCAAACGTTGTGCTTCGATCCATTAAAATCACAAAGTCTTTATAAGATGCTTTATGAACCGTGGATTCGTCTTTGTCATACAAAAGATAACCTTCTTCTATCTTTTTTTTAATATCTTGTCCAATCATAAATATTTCGATTTCTTCTTTTGTATATCCATATTCTTTTTTGTATTCATAGGTCATTAAATCCATATGATAATTTTCTTTTGTTGTTCCTTTTAAAAGATAATCGTTATTTCCAAAAACCATTTGATGTTCTTCTAAATAATTTGCTCCTCCTAAAAAATCGTCCATTATTAAATTGAAGATTTGGTTTATATTTTGTAAAACTTCTTTTCTAGAACGAAAGTTTTTTAATAAGTCTATCTTTTCTCCATTTATTCCTAAACGATAATTATCATATTTTTCTTTAAAAAGATAAGGATTTGCATTTCTAAAACGATAAATACTTTGTTTGATGTCTCCTACCATATAAACATTGTGATCTGATATTAATTTTATAAATGCCTCTTGTATATCATTTGTATCTTGATATTCATCAATCATAATTTCTTTAAAACTATTTTTTATTTCTTCACAAACTTCTTTGTTGTTTTTTAGTAGGTTTAAAGCTAAAAAAGCTATATCGTTAAAATCATAATATTTTCTTTGGCTTTTTTGAATATTTAGTTTTTTAAAGTATTCCATTAAAATTTGACTCATAATTTCTGCATATTCAGTCATTTTTTTTAAGTCTTTTTTTAACGTTTCTTTGTTACCATATTCTAAAAGATTAATAAATTCTTTTAAAGATGCATTTAAATCTTCTTTGGCATATTTTATTTCTTCTTCTAAATTTCTTGGAAGTGATGGTAATTTAGATGACTTTACACTAAAAAGTGTGTCAAGATCTTTAGAATTTAGTAAAGTATTTAAATTTTCATATATCTTAGATATATATTCTTTCGGAGCAATTAAAGTAAATTCTTCTAGTTTTTCTTTTAGGATATCCCTTTTTTCTAAAACTAATTGTTCATATTCTTGTATATATTTTTCGATTTGATTTTGGGATAAGTAATTGTTAATATAGCCATTTAGTAAATGTAAACTTTCAAAAGAATTTTCTAATATTTTTGACGTCTTTAAGATTGCTTCGTAAAGTTCGTTATCATCTTTTACACAAAAGTCATTAATCATGTTTAGAAATTTCAAATCTTTTTTTTCATAAAATTCATCTAATACTTCTCTTAAAACGTCTTTCCTTAGCATTTCTATTAAGGTTTCATCTGTTATGTTTATATTTTTTGATACGTTTAATAAGTAATGATATTTCTTTACAATGGATAGAGCAAATGAATCGAAGGTTGTCACATAAGATGCGTCAAGTAAACTTAATTCATGGATTAAGTTTGGATGTTCTTTTATTTTTTTTCGAATACGCTGTTTCATTTCAGCAGCAGCAGCTTTTGTAAAGGTTAAAATTAGTAATTCATTAATATGTATTCCAGATTCTAATTTATGTAATACTCGCGTTGTTAAGACCGCTGTTTTTCCTGATCCTGCTCCTGCACTTACAATAATGTTGTTACCGCTTTTATAAATTGCTTCATTTTGCTCTTTCGTCCAAGTTGGCATTTTCTGCACCTCCTAGAAATTCACTTGCTTTTAATTCTTTTAAATTTACAATATCTTTTTCTTTTTTATAACAAATGCATTGATATTTACAATAATCACATCCTAATAATTTCTGGCCTATTCTTTTAGGATTTATATTAAATTTATTTTGATTAATTTCTGTTATTGCTTTTTTTATTTGATTTAAAGTAAGCTCTTTTAATTTTTTTAGCTGTTCTTCACTTAATACTTTTGAATATGGATAAAATCCTTTAGAGCTTATTTTCATTCCAGCAATTAATTTGCTATTTTTATATGTTGGATCAAATTCTTTTAAATCTTGTTCATTATTGGTGCTATATCCTTGCAACATTAATTTTTTCTGCTTTAAGTCTTCTTCTTTATGAATGTTATCTCTTTCTGGTATATTGGAAATTATTTTTTGTAAGTAAAATCCTATTACTTTAATATTTTGATAAGGCATTGATTGTAAAAGTAATAGATAAATTGGTAATTGAATTCCTATTCCATATGGAACCTCATTTAAACTAGTCGATGGTGTACCAGTTTTGTAATCGATAATACTAATTAAAGTTTCATTTTGTTTTTTCTTCCAATAAATTTTATCAAAAATTCCTACTAAACTTGTATTATGGTCTTCAAAGTTTATAGAAACTTTTTTCTCTGTTTCTACATTAAAACCATGTATCTCTTGTTTTTTTAATGTATCTAATATTCTTTTTAAGTCTATTTTTAATTTCTTTAAAAAAAATTGATCTTTTGGTTTATCGCATTTTATCTTATTTACTTGTTCATTCCAAGTTTGTTCAAAGTCGAAGTTTTCATCATAATTCTTTTTTAATATTTCATGAAATAAAGTTCCTATTTTTTGATCAAAAGTCTCTTCTTTTTTATTTAAATGTAAAATATGATCCAAATAAAAACGGAAAGAGCAACGAAAAAAAGTATCAAGAGATGAGTAGGATAATCTTTGCTCCTTTTTTTCTACCAATACCTTTGTGTATTCATTTTTGTATTCATTATAATCAATTTTATCATATGTATTTTGTAGTTTTGGTAAATCTTGATTTGTTTCGCCATACTTTCTTAAATGATCTAGGTATTGTCCAAATACTAAATGGTTGTAAGTATGAGAATTTGTATATTCTTTCGTATTTTGTTCTTCCTTAAATGAAATTAACTCTAATATACTAGAAGGATACAAGTCTGTTTTTCCTTCTTTTTTTGCATATGATAAATGAATATGAGAAAACGTTTTTATTTTATGGAAACATTTTTCCTTTTCTAATTCATTTTGTTCACTAGTTGTATTTAATTCTAATTCTTCTTTTTCTAGATCTTGTAGGAAATCTTCATCTTTATATATTTTAGGAAACTTCCCTTCATTTACAGAAAGAATAAAAAGAATAGCATTATTTGGTATTTCACTTTCATAAAAGTCAATTTCTGTTATTGCTTTTTTTAATTTTTGATTTGTTATTTTGATTTCTTTTAAATCTTCTAAGATCAACTCTTTTTTTATATCCTGATCTTTTATAAATGCATAGCGATTAGAAATCGTTATAATATTCTCTATTATTTCTAATTCGTTTGGGGTAGAATATTTTTCTTTTATTTTTGATATTGCTTCTATTAAATTATTTTGATATTTTTTTATAAAATCCCTTATTATTTCATTAGAATAATAACTTTCTTCCTTTTTTATATTTAAGGGTAAGTGAAACATAGGAGCATATATATCAAAAAAGTGTCGATGTTCTTCTGTTAAATTTGTTAAAAATAATTCAGATTCTTCTTTGCCACTTTTTATAAAATTACAAAGTTTATTACATACACCAATTACTTCTTCTTCAATTGTTTGGTAGGAAGTTAAAAAAATTGTTTGGTTTTCTATTTCTTTTTGATTGATAATTTCTACTCGTGTGATTTTTTGACAGTCTCTAATAACTTTTTGAAAAAAATTATCTTTTCTTTCTAAATGATAAAAAATTATTTTTACTTTTCTTATTTTTTCTTTCCATAATTCATTTATAGTTATTAAGTTTTCATTTAACAATTCGTCATATAATTGATTTAAAAATTCTAATTTAGTATTAGTTGTTTTTTTCTTTGTTATAAGATATAAATTATTTAAATATATTTTAGCAATTTCTTTAGAAACTTTATATTTTTTCATTAAAAAATAAATAGTTTCATTAGTATAAGAAAAATAAAGATGTTCTAGTAATTTTTTAAAAGTCATACATTTTATTTTTTGAAGAGGCTTTTCTTTACTAATTTCTTTTACTACTCTTTTTAAATCTTCATCATTTACAATTATTAAATACTCCATGAAACCTCCAGCTATATTTACATACATTCTCCTTTTTTACATAAAATTAAAATAAGGAGTTTTTTATGAAATTACTTTTACAAAAAATTTTTTATTTATTTTTGCCTATAACAATTGGTTCTTTAATAGGATTTATTATAAAAGATTCTATACATTATGATGCTCTTATTCTCCCACCTTTTTCCCCTAAAAGTATTGTATTTCCAATTGTTTGGTCAATTATTTATTTGCTAATAGGTATCGCTTATTATTTTTATAGAAAAAGATATTGCAATTCTAAAGCAATAATAATTTATTATGTTCAATTATATGTGAATTTTACATGGCCCATTTTATTTTTTATTTATAGATGTTTCATGTTTTCTGCTATTTGGATTATGATTTTAATTTTATTTGTACTAATTTTAATATTTCTTTTTTATAAAAGTGAAAAAAGAAGCTTTTATGCTTTTTTACCATATTTAATATGGTTATTATTTGCATTTTATTTAAATTTTGGTATTTATTTACTTAATTAGTTATTTTTTATAATTGACATAATAATCAAATTCTTGAAGAGATGATGATACAACTTCCAAATCTTCATCGAAGTCTCCTGATTCTAATATTTCTTCAATTAAAAAAATTATTTCTTTTATGGAAGAACACTGTTCAAATGGAATTTGATATCTTGTTAAAATTTCTATTTGATTTTTTGTTAAATAAATTTTTTCATTAACCTGAATTAGCTTATTTTGCGCTAATGTATCGTTTATTAGATTATCATAATTCATCTTAACACCACTTAATCTTCAAAAGCTTGATCCATTAACTTCTCAATATATTTTTTCCTTTTCTCAGTTTTGTTATGATCAACGCTAATGCTTACTATATCGTTTTCTTTTGCATTTGGCAATAGTACTTTGGAAATTTTCTCAAATTGCCCTTCTTCAATTTCTACAATAGCATAATTATCTTCAAATCGATCTATTATAACTTCCATTTTTTCACTTTCTTTCTATCGCTCTTTTGTGGTTTTAATATTTAAATCTATACCATTTGTTTTAATTATTATTGTACCATCTTGATCTGTTCTCAACACTTTGGCTCCAACAGACTGCCATTTTTCTATCACTTTTAAACTCGGATGATTATACGAATTGTCTTTTGCTACTGAAATAATTGCATATTCTGGTTTTACTTTGTTTACAAATGCAGTAGTCGATGAAGTATTGCTTCCATGGTGACCAACTTTAATGACATCAGCTTTTATATCATTTGGTAATTCTTCTTCACTTTCTTTTTCAGCATCTGCCATAAACAAAAATTTTCTTTCATAATAAGAAATCTGTATTACTGCAGAATAATTATTTAAATTTTGATATGATTCTTTTGTTGGAGCAATAAACTCAATTTTAAAATTTTCATCTTCTATCATTTTTAAGTTAGATCTTGCGGTTTTAATCTTTAAATCTTTATTTATAATTGCTTTTAATAGATTTTCGTATGTTTTGCTTGTTGAAGAGACTTTTGGCATAAATATTGATCCAATATCAAAAGTTTCTATAATATATTTTAAGCTACCTATGTGATCTTCATGTGGATGTGTAGCAATGACATAATCTATTTTTGAATAACCTAACTCTTTTATATAATTTATTATTATGTCTTTTTTATTTGCTTGTGCTCCATCAATTAGCATAGTTTGATTATTTGGAAGTTCTAAAAAACACGAGTCACCTTGACCAACGTCCAAATAATGCACTGTTAGATTTTCTTCAAATAGTTCATCTTTTTTTTCTTCTTTTATATTTTTATTAGAATTATTTACTAAATTGAAGCTATAACTTTCTTTATTTATATGAAAGATTCCAATTAATACAATAAGTAATATTGCTATAATATATTTTGGCTTTTTTCTCATTTTTCCATCATCTACTCTTTTTTAGTATAGCAAATTTTCATAACTTTTGTTATTCCTTATTTTTTCTTGGAAGGTGCAACTTTAGGTCGAAGATCGTAAACCCATACATTTAAATAGTAAATTAAATTACTAGTATAAATATAATTATCAATAAATTTATTAACGTTATTATAATCTTCATTGGTAAAACACAAGAAAATAAAATCAGCTTGCTCATAATCTTTACATACTTTAAAAAATTCTTCTCTTAAACTTTCAGTTAAATTTTCAAATACAGGAATTTGAAAGCTTAGTAAATATTTTTCATTTTCTTCAAATCGTTTCACAAAAGTAAAGTTTAAAATGTTATTTTCTATTTTCTTTTTCCATTTTAGCTCAATCTCTTGATTTACAAAATAAGCTACCATTAAATTATCCAGTAATATTTCTATTTGTTCTAATATTTTTGCTTCTAAATTATTCCAAAATAGCTTTGATAAATTTCCATATTCTATCTTGTTTTTAAAAGATGTAAGCATTTCCTTTAAATCTCCATGTAAACAGATATGACCTGTTTTATATTGATTTTGTATGTCTTTAGGTAATAATTCAAAATAATAATCTAAATCTATTCCAAGTTTTTTTTCTAAAAATAAATCTCCTTTTTTGTGATTATTATATATATCATCAATTAAGCAAAAATCTAAATCTCGAAACAAAACGTCTGAATAATCATAAATTTTTCGATAATATTTTAACATTTCCTTTTGGTATTCTTCATAGTTTGTTACGTCTTCTTCATATTCATAATCTTCTTTTATTGCTTTTTTCATTAATGTTATTGCAGTATTATCAAAATAAATCTCATTAAAATCATCTAACTCATCTTGTAAATCAGATAATTCTCTTAGAAAATGATATAAAACATATTCATGAAATGGACCTAGTTGTTGTTTGGTATTATCATTTGTCCAATAATATATTTCTTTTATTGTTTCCAGGCATTTTTCTTCATTTTCTTCTAAAAATTTAGATGGGATATACCATGATAAGTCTATTTGTTCTATTTCTTCCAAACATTCTATTTCTAAAAAATGATGAATCAAATAATTAAATAATTTTTGATGATTAGTCTCAAAGTAGATCATTATTTTTTCTCCTTTTGTAATCTATTTAAATCTTGAATTAATTGTAAAAAATAAGAATCAAAATATTTGTAGTACTCCTCTTTTAAAATTCCTGATTCTACACTTTCATATTTTGAGCCATGAACTAAATATTTTGTAAATGTATTTACAAAAATATCTATAAAATTTTTACTATCTATAGATTCTTTGCTTTCTTTTATAAACATTTCCTTAAATAGGGTTAACTTTGATTTATCAAATCGCATTGTTAAGCAATAAAGAATAAATCCATATGAAAATAAATAAGAAAATTCATAATTTTTATTTTCAGTTCGATAACATAAAATTTGATAATTTCTAAATCCTGTGTAAGCTATACACATTGTGTTATCAATATAATTAATAGCATCAATTAAATAAATTGTTACAAAAATATTTGTTAATAACTGATAAAATTGCGGATGATTTTTGATTAAATATGCAAATATTTCTTTCATTTCTAATTCATTTACTTGATTGCCTTTATTATTAAATGTAAATGAATCCCAAGAATTTATTAAGTCATTTATATTTTTAAGAAAGATACCTGGTTCTTGATTTAATATGAATCTTGAGAAGATAAATTGTACTATGGAATTATTGGTTGAGATTATTTCATAAAAGTAATCTTTTTTAAAAAGTTTTTCCATATGATTAATTTTGATAATATTATCGTTCGCTATTTTTTGAACTCTTTTTATATATCGTTCTTTTTCTTCTTTTCTAGAAAGTCTTAGATAATCTTTTTTGATATTTTTTAATTTCTTTTTGGCTTCTTCTATATTTTTTATTTCTAAGTTTTTATTTATTCTTTTAAAAATTTCATCTATTTCATTATCATTTGATTTTAATACTTTTGTTTCATCTATTTTTTCTAAAAATTCCTTTTTTCGCACATCTAAAATTATGATTTTTATTTTATAATGAAGAGGATCTGTAAATGTTACGTTTTGTCATAACTTGTTTGCTCTATTTAATTCAGATTGTGTGTAGCAAATAATCAAATAGAAAGCGCTTTTGCAATCCCATGATTTCATGTAATTTATAATTTGTTTGTAATATCCTTGTTCTAAATTGGAACTTTTCCCTTTTTTTACTTCAAGTAATACTTTTTCATTACTAGAACTAAAAAATTTAAAATCTATTTTTCCAGGGCCAATAAGCGCTTCTCTTGTTATATCTAATGTTTGGCGATAAAAATAATTATCCATTATATTTTCTAGAAGAACTTGAATTTCAGTTTCTTGCATAGGTATATCCTTAATCCAAAATAACTCTGATAATTTTTTCTTTTCAATTAGATCGTTTATAAATTTTAACAATTTTGTTACTTTTATTTCTAATTTTTGATGACTTGAATCAAAAGTTTCTTGAATCCTTTTTGGTAATATTTCAAAATATTTATTTAAAAAGTGAGGATCTTTTTTTAAATAATTAACCAATAATTCATTTCTATATAACTCTTCTATTAACAGAAATTCGTTTGTTTTAAAAATATTTTTTTGATACCATTTTAAACTATAAAATTTGTTAAACTTTTTTAAATTATGATCTTGAATAATATGTAAAATTTTAAAATTAATATCTTTACTTTTTAAAATGTTTAAATTCTTGTTTTGATATATAAATTTATCAAATATTTTATATAACATTACTTGATGAATTGCTCTTAAATCATGATAAAATGAATCTTCTGACCATTCTTTTAGATCGGTTAATGCTAACTTACAGTTTTCAAACTGTTCTCTTCTTAAATACTTTGGCATTATCTCTTCTATTAAATCGCCAACAATAAACTCATCATCTTGGATATTGCTTAACATTTTTTTTATAACTATATTGTATAGCTCAAGATATTTATTTTTTATTATAATCATTTACAATCTTTTCTCTCTTTTAGAATAAATTAAAGTATAAAAAGTGATACTTCATAAGTTTGAAATAGTTTAACATAACCATTAATTTTTTTACTATTCTAGCACTTTTCTTTATTATTTAAAAGAATTTCTCCAATTTCTTTCCAATTATTTACTCTAATTACATTTTGATTATCTAGTTCTTCTTTTTTTAAGTCTTTATTATGCCATGCTGTAAATAATAGTTTAGTCTCTGCCCCTTTAATATTGCATAATTTATCATCTATTTTTATATCGCAATTGACAATAGATTTGTCTGCAGTAAAAATATAATTTTTAGGCTCTAAAAAATCCAATTTTTCGTATAAAAAATTATATTTATTTTTTAAATTATTTCCAGCAAATTTAATAATTTCTCTCCAAATGTAGTCTGTGCATATATGAATTTTGTAATGTTTATTTAGTTCTTTTAATACATTATAACAATCTGGTAGCAAAGTTGCATTCTCATACATATCCATATCTTTAAATTTTTTAAAGAAATCCTCTTTTCTATCACCTAGAATATCTTGAATGTAGTAAGTTTTAATATTCTCATAATTAGGCTTATACCCCAAAAAGTCTTCTAATATAGCTGTAAAGTTACCATAAGTTATTACATCGTCCATATCAACCATTATTGTTTTCATTTGAATACCACTTTCTTTCATTCAATTCAGTTTTCAATTCATAACATTTCTCTAAATCTATATCGTAGCAATTGGCTAATGCACATACATAATAAAGTACATCATAAAGTTCTTCTTCAATTGAATTTTTAATATCATTACCAATCATTCTTTTATCTTTTCTAATAACTTCTGATAATTCTCCTACTTCTTCTACTAATTTCATAAAATATTTTTCTTTTAGTTCTGGTTTATAATCTCTTTTTTTAATAAAATTTTGTAAATCTGTTATCTTCATTTTATCTTTTATATCTTTCTAATATTAAACTGTATAACATTACATTTGTCATCTAACAAAAACTTACCTTCAAATAATTCCTCTTTAAATAAATAAGGTGTAAATTTTTCATTTTGAGCAAATTGTTTTATAGTCAATAAATCATCAATTTTTATCCATTGTAATTTACCTTCTTGTGAAGTTGTGCACAAATACCCTTCATATTCTTCAGCAACATATACAAATATAATGCCTTCTTCTATATCTTGCCAATATGAAATTCCTTGAAGTTTTGGATTTATTAAAGTTAAGCCTGTTTCTTCATAAAATTCTCTAATAATACAATCTAAAGGTGATTCTCCTTTTTCAAATTTTCCACCAGGTGGAGCTTAAACTTGTCCCCATTTTTTTGAAAATTTAATCATTAATATTTGATCATCTTTTTTTAAATAACATACTGTTGCATTTGAGTGTTTCATTCTTTCTTTCATTTAAGTTACTCCTATTAATTTAATTTGTCGTATTCATTAATCTCTAAATCGTAAATTTTATTTTCTTTGGCATATTTTATTAATAAGTGGGCTTCATAGGTTGCAAGACTTCTACCTGAATTCCATGAATTATCAGATAAAAACCAATTTTCTTTATCTGAAAAGCCATCTTTTGAAGATAGTAGTGTTACTAAAATATTTGGATAATTCTTTTTTAAGATAGCATAACATCTTTTTAAATGAAATTCACTAGTAATAATAGAGATATGTTTAATATCATTTGGTAATAATTTCATAGCATTTTCAATGTTTTCGAAAGTATTATTTGAAGCATCTTCTATTAAAATGTCTTGTTCTTTTACACCCAAAGATAATGCTAACGCTTTCATTTTTGATGCTTCTGATAATAAAGAGTTATCCTGATTACTTACACCATTTATACCACCTGTAAACACCATTTTTTTAATTCTTCCATTTTGATATGCTTCGTATGCTTTATTTACTCGTTGCTTCCATAACATTTGATTCCCAAAAACCAAAGCATATTCTGAATTTTTTTGATTATCACTTATATCAGAATATACTATTGCGTCTATTTTCTGATCGTTTAAATTATCATCTTTTATTTTAGTTAACTTCATTTTAATCTTACCCTTCTATGATTACTTTATAGTAGTTCTTTCATTTTTTCAAAAATTGGAACGTTATTTTTATAGCTTTTGGGAGAAATAGGACTAGGATGATATATCGGTAATATTTTATATCCGTTAACTTCATATATATTGCCAACTACATCTGCAAACTTATTAAATTTAAAATTAAGTAAATTTCTAGTTGGAAATTCTCCTAAGGTGATAATTAACTTAGGATTAAGTATCTTTAATTGTTCTAACATTATATTCTTACAATTACTAGAACAAGTCTTTAAATTTTTTCTTTCAAGTGGATAACACTTAACTGATTCTAAAAAAGTTGTTTCAAAAATATCTCTATCAATGATATCAAATAGTTTTTGCAATACTATGCCACTAGGTAATACCTTACCATTTATATCACGCCATAGTTTATGACTTTTTCTCCATCCATTATTGGCAGGTGCTTCTCCAATTAAAACTATATCGTTATCACTCCCAAGAAATACAGTTGCATCATTAGGAAATTTATCAACCAATTTATCACAAGATTTGCATAAATATACTTTTTCATCTATCTGTTTTAATAATTTTAAAATATTATCTTGATTTATAGTAACACCACATTTCTAAGAAAAAACCCAGTTTTCTTTTTAGAAATACCAGGTTCTTTTTGTATGTTCAAAAACCAAAAGGTTTGATTTTACATATATGGGGCGAAATATGGGGATCGAACCCATGCATACCGGAGCCACAATCCGGCGTGTTAACCACTTCACCAATTCCGCCATGACATGGATATCTTAACAAATAATTGATTAAATTGCAAGAGTATCCTATAATTATTTTAGTAAGGATTGTGGTAATATGTTACTTATCTTATTTGGAGAGAGTTTAAAATTTACTATTCAAGATTTTATATATTCACTAAAAGAATTTTTCCAAAATATTTGGGATTCCATCTATTCTTTTTTGGCACAATATTTTACTGATGCTATGATTTATCTTTTTGTTGGTGCTATTTTACTTGCTATTATTCTCGTCCTTATTCTAAAAATAATTAATCATAAATAAAGATTCTGTAAAAAGAATCTTTTTTAATTGTTTATACGATGATGAATATTAACAGAATCCATAGTTAACTCTCTAAAATGATATCCATTTGCTAAACCATATTGAATGATTGTTTCTACTGCATCTACACTATAACCTTTTATATCATGTTGTAGCACTACATAATGATTTTGATTTCCTAATCCTTTTATTACGTTTGATGCTACTGTAGTAGAATTTCTAGCCTTTCCAGCATCGTCACTATCTAAATTCCAATCAAAATATCGAAATCCTTTTGATTCTATCAAGGAAGTTAGTCTTGACATAATTCCTTGATTAAATTTACTAATTGTATTAGAACTTCCTCCTGGAAAACGTATAATTTTAGATTCGTAACCAGTAATATCTTTTACTTTCTTTTGAATTTGATATAAATCATTTAAGTATGCTTCTTCACTTTGATAAATTGTTTTATAATCGTGTGTAAATGTATGTAATCCAATAGTATGACCATCTTCATAAGCACGTTTGATTAAATGATCATATCCTTTTGTAAGTCCTTGATTTGTTACAAAAAAAGTAGCTTTGACATTATATTTTTTTAAAATATCAAGTAATTTTTCTGTATAGATGCTTGGTCCATCATCAAATGTTAAATAAATATTCTTACCAGTTGGCCCAACGTATTTTTTTTCTTCTACTACGTTTACGATACGTTCTAATTGCGATACATTTCCGCTACTATCTTCTACCTTGTAGAAAATACGATATTCTCCTACTTCTTTTGTATTTATCTCTCCACTTATTTTTATATTGTTTGTGATATCTCCATCACAATTATCTATAGCAGTTGCCCCTAATTCTTGATATTCTGAGTTTAATTTGACATATAAATATTTTTCCCCATTTAATTTTAAATTTGGTAATTCATAATCTTCAATACTTGCAGGTACTTTTTTTATAACTTTATTTCCTGCAATATCTGAAACTTCAAAAGCAACCTCGTCTTTTTCAATACTAAATTTTATTCGATCGGTTATATCTCCGTCCAAATTATCAATAGCTTTTTTTTCAATATTATCAGAAATTTTTCCACTTGGACAAACTTGTAATTTTTGATTAGCTATTTCTAAAGATGGTGGTGTTGTATCTATTATGTCAATCTCCTGTGAAATTTCTTTTTCTATATTTTTATAAGTCAATTTATATTTAATTTGGTAGTTTCCTGGCTTATTTGTATCAATTATTTCACTTATCATTTTAAATTGTGCTTTTTGGCATTTAAAAATATTGCCATAGCATACATCAAATTCTTTTAATAAAAATTGAGTTCCCGCTTCGATTTCAATTTGTTCTTTAAAATATTTTAAATGAAAATTATTTACAAATAGAAATGATGCGGCAATGATTAAAATAATAGGAATAAAAAATATAATTAAATTTTTCTTTTTAAATTGACACATTTTATTCACCTTACTATTTCATTTTAAAACAAAGATGAAAAAAGAACAATCTCTTTATTGTTCTTTTTCGACATATTCATTTAAATTTTTTACACGGTATTTAGGTTCTGGAAAACGGCTTGTGGGTATAAATCCACTTGGAGCATTTAAAACATCTGGAATACGATTTACAATGTCTGCACAAGTAAGTTCTGAAGTTTTAGGGCGATTTACAACAATAGTAGTGTCTGGTTCTCCGTAAATCGTCCATTCATTTTTATCACATTCTTCTTCCGTGTAAATTTTACCAATACATTCAGCTTCGATTTCAATTTGTTCTTTTGTATTTGCAGTTACTATAGCACTCATTCCTCTTACCATATCTTTTGGTACTGTCATATCAAGTGTATTTGATTGTAGGTCCTCTGTAGCAATAATTGGTATACATTTTTGATCCATGTCTGTTATAGTAAGTCCTAATTTATCTGCAATCCATCCAACAACATTCCACATGTAACTAGCCATAAATTCTCTATTTTGAATTAATTTTTCTCGTTGTTCTTTTGAAATATTATCAAGAGATGCAATCTCATTTTCAAATCTCTCTTTGGTAAATCCTGCTCCATGAGCATCTGCAAGTGCTATTCCATAATCTTCTACATTATAACTTGAAGATCCTTTTATCTTTGTAATCTTATGAGTAGAAGAAGCAATGGATGAAATTAGATTTCCCCAAAAAATATCTTGATAACCAGCACCTGTAATTGTACAATTTGTAGCTTTTGCTATACGATTGATTTCTTCATGAAGTGTAGGATTTGAATTTTCACTATAAAACGCTTCTTCACAAGTAGTAATAACATTTATTCCACATTTTGCACAAATTCGTAATGTTTCATTTAAATCGTTTAATGTACTCATTGTAGTAATTATAGCAATATCTGGTTTTAGCTTTGTTAATAATTTTTCTAAATCTTTATGATCTTCAATTTTAATTCCTTTATCATCACATTTTATAATACAACCAATATCTTTTCCAATAACTTTTGGATTAGAGTCTACTGCTCCAACAATTTCACAATTTTTTTCAAGGGCATATTGTAAAATGAATTTGCTCATTTTTCCACAACCAATTTGAAATAATCTAATTTTTCTTTCCATAAAATCCTCTTTCTATTCTACTTCTTCTAAATTTACATTTTCTTCTGTTATGAGATCTGCAAATAAAATTTTAAAACGTTCTATTTCTTTTTTCTTAACATCTTCGTAAACATTTTTTGCGTTACAGATAGCTTTATATATGTGTTTTATTTTAACAACACTTGAATCTTCATAAAGTGCATAAGTAAATGCATTTGCAAGAATTGTTAAACAAATATCTGGATATCTACTTGCTACTTCATAAACTCTTTTATATTCATCTGTCATTTCTACTATAAAAGCCATAATTTTTTCTTTAATAAAATCTGAGTAATCTAATTTTACTCCAATTTGAGCCTCTAATTTAGGATAAGTACCCATTAATATTTTTACTGTATTTTCTTTATTTGTTTCCATGACATCAATTTTCTGAAATCTTCTTAGGAAGGCACGATCTCGTAATATGTAAGTTTCATATTCTTCTGTTGTTGTTGCACCAATCATTTTGATAGTTCCACGGTCTAATCCTGCTTTTAACATGTTTGCAAAGTCAATTCCGCCATTTTCACTTGTATTTTTATTTACTAAAACATGCGTTTCATCAATAAATAAAATAGTTTTTTCTTTACTATTTAATTCCTTTACTAATAAATCGATACGATTCTCTTTTTGTCCTTCGCTTATTGTAGTACCTAGTAAACTAGTAATATTAATTTTTACAATTTCCCAATCTTTTAATGCAATTGGAACTTTGTTTTGTTTAATTCTATAAGCTAAGCCTTCAACAATTGCGGTTTTACCTATACCAGGTTTACCAACTAAAAGCGCACTTTTTTCTGGTGTTAATAACGTTAATATACACTGTTTAATTTCTTCTTCTCTTGCGATAGCTGGATCTGTTAAATAGGTTTTATTTGTTAATATTTCTCCATATCGCTCAATCATACTTATTTTTTCATCCATATTTTTACCCTCTTATTTATTTTACCACAAAAATTCTATTTATGTATTATCATGAAAAAAAAGATCTATCATAGATTAGATCTTTACCAATTTTCTTCTTTTTTATTTATTATATTTTCACAATAGTCATATAATTCAGACTCTGTATCTTCTTCTATTAATATACTTTTACAAAAATGATATCGATTATTTTCATATTTGGTTTGATTTTTATATTTTTGATAATTTTCTTTTAGTTTTTCAATATTTTTACTGCTTGTATAAACTGTAATTTTAGGTGATAAATCATAATTATATAATTTGTGATCTTTTAAGTTTTCAATTATTTCATCTATCATTTTTAAATTCCAATTATGGTTTGTAAAGCTATAATTAACATAGATTCCATTATCATTTATTTTTATATTTGGTTTTATTTTGTAATAATCTTTAAAGTAAATATATTCAAATTTAATTTCTGATGTTAAATTATCATCTACTTCGAAATTTACAAAATGATGAATAAAATAGTCTTCACTCATAGATATTGTTTCAGTTACAATTTCTTTTTGATAAAATTGTGGTGTTTCATTGATAAATTCTATTGATGCAATTTCTAGTGATGAAGCGCTAAAACTAATTCCTAGTAAGACGAAACAAGATAAAAAGGAAATTAGAAGAAAATTCAAATTATTTTTTTTATTGGTTATAAAATTAAATAAAATGATAAAAGTAAGTATTCCTAAAATTAAAAGCATTAATATAGCAAGATATATTCCATAATATATTACTCCTCTTATTAAGAAGTAAACACAGACTCCAAGACATGTTGCTAATCCAAGAATATAGCACCCTACTCCAAAAAGAATCCAAAAGGCAATAAATTTGATAAACCAAATACACATAGTTGTTAATAAATCAATAATTCCTTTTTTTTGTCTTTCTTCAATTACTTTATCATCTTTTTTTACAGACTTTTTTTCTTTTGGTTTTGTCATATCTTTTTGTTCTTCTATCACCAAATCATTTAAATATCTTTTTTCAAATATTTTGGCAAATAAAACAACTGCAGAGATTAAATATATTAGTTCTAATAAAAACTTCCAGATACGGAATAAGCCCATTCCTAGTTGATTTTGGAAAATACTAAACATATCAAAGCCAATATTTTCTAAAAAATAAAATGGAATCCTACAACAACTTATAATTAATAAAATAATTCCTAATTCTATTATAATTCTTAATACTTCTTTACCACTTTTATTTGAAAATAATTTTATAAATCGTTCCATCCATAAAAGAAATGTATCAGCAATTGTATTTAAAATATTTTTTTCTTTTGTTGGTCGTTCAACATTAATTTTATATGCTTTTAATAATTCTCTTGCTAATTCGTCTAAATCACCAAAATCTTTAATTGCTTCTTCTTCTGTTGCTCCATTTTCGATTTTCTCATTTATATATCCCATATATTCTTCAATGATATCGTTAATTTCACTTGTTTCTAATAAGTTTAGTTTTTCTCTTAATTTTTTTTCAAACTCTTCTTTATTCATTTATTTCACTCCTTTTATAAAGTCATTTACACTATTTGAAAATGATAACCATTCTTTTAATAGTTCTTTACAATGTTTTTTACCACTGACGGTTATATGATAATATTTTCTTACAGGCCCCTCTTTTGATTCTTCTAAATATGTTTCAAAATATCCTTCATTCGTTAATCGTTTTAAGATAGGATAAATTGTTCCTTCATTTACATCGACTATATTTCTCACTTCTTCTACTAATTCATATCCATAACGATCTTTACTTTCAACAATTACTAATACAAGTAGTTCTAAAACACCTTTTTTGAACTGAGTATTCATAAACCGCCCCTTTCTGTCATTATCATATTATAACTACTTGGTATTGTCAAGTACTAAATAATATGTAAAAAAGATAGTTTTTATACTATCTTTATGACATCCTTACTAATTTTTTTGAAGATTTGTGTTTGGATGAGTTTAATAATAAATGAGTGTAGAGCTCGTAAGGATGACCAAGAAATCACTTGGCACGATATACTATAATCATTTTTATTTGATTTCACAAGGGTGTCTTTTTGTAATATTTTGTCAAAAGAAAAAAGTCTTTTATAGACTTTATTCTCAGAGTGTAGACAAACCCATAGATTTTTTCTATGGGTTTTCTATTAATTAAATT
>CAJUNF010000010.1 GCA_910587775.1 uncultured Bacilli bacterium
TATCGAGTGGTTTTTTGATTATCTGCTACCGCAGATAACATCCTTAAAGGTTAATTAAAAAAACGATAAATATTATTATCGTTTAAATCTTCAAAAGTGTTTTTAAATTTTTAATTACCTTTTTTTCTATTCTTGAAATATAGGACTGACTGATACCAAGCATTTCCGCAACTTCTTTTTGAGTATATTCTTCTGTATTATTTAATCCATATCTAAGAACCATAATTTGCTTATCACGATCACTTAGCTTGTTAATCTCTTTGGATAACAAATTTTTCTCCATATTAGATTCAAATTCTTTTGATACTAAATCATCATCTGTTCCTAAAATATCTTCTAAGTGTAATTCATTTCCTTCTGCATCATAATTTAAGGAATCCTCTAGAGAAATTTCTCCGCGTCTTTTTTTATTTTTTCTTAAAAACATTAAAATTTCATTGGCTATACAACGAGAGGCATAAGTAGCTAATTTAATATTTTTATCAATTTTATAAGTATTAATTCCTTTTATTAAACCAATAGATCCAATACTTACTAAATCTTCTACTTCATAACCTGTATTTTCGTATTTTTTGGCTAAAAAAACTACTAAACGAAGATTATGTTCAATTAAAATATTTCTAGCCTCTTCATCTCCTTGGCTTACTTTAATTAAATATTCTAATTCCTTTTCTTTACTAAGTGGGGGTGGCAATTTGTCTGTACTTCCCACAAAGAAACATTCACTGTATTTTTTTCGTAACCATAATAATATTTTTTTTAACATAATAAGTCCTCCTGACATTTTGAATTTAATATACAATTAATCCCGTCAATTTGAAATTTTTCTTCGCTAATTCCAATTAAATATTGTTTTGATTTCATTCCTTTTATTTCTACATATTTAGGTACAATACATTTTAATAAGCCATGATTATTTAAAGAATTATAAGGAACATAAATTATCTTTTCTAAATTAAATCCTTCTAAACTTGTTTTTTCAATTAATATAATAGCCTTGTTGGTAATTGGATCTAATAATTTATTACCTGTATCTAAAAATGCATTTACTGTTAATTTTTTACCATCTTTAAACGATATTAATAATTCGTAATAATGATTGTACTGGCTTCTTAATTTTTTGTTACTTCTTAAATAAATATATAAAATTATTGGAGAAATTATGATTAAGAAAATAAAATTTATGGATAAACCATTATGAAAAAAAACAATGCCTTCTTGTTTATAGCTAAATTCTATATTCAAATAATACATAAATCCACCAAGAATTGTTCCTGTCATATAAAAATAGATCATGTTTTCTATAGTGTAACGAATACTTTCAAAATGAAATGTTACGATACAAATAAAAAACGAGGTGATGATTTTTAATAAAATTAAAACTATTTTTGAACAAGGAAGAAACAATAAAATTAAAGTAAGGGATCCTATTAAAGACCCTAAAGCTATTTTTTTTAACGAAACGTTTCGTTTTAGTGTGTAATTTACTGTCATTAGTAAAAGAAAATCCATACCAAAATTTAAAAGCGCTATTAAATCAAGATAGATTTTCATATCATCACCATCTTGATTATAAAAAAAAAGAATCATAAAAACTGTCGATTCTTATTAGGAAACAAAAAAGATTTCATTTGAAATCTTAATAGTCATCTCTACTTCTTAAAAAAGGTGGAATGTCATATTCTGAATCCATTGAATTATTCATTCTTCTTTTTGGCATATTTTCATCTGAATCTTCTGATTTTCCATCAAATCCAGTTGCTATTACGGTTACAATTACTTCGTCATTTAAATTAGAATTTTGAATTGCACCAAAGACAATATTAATATCGCTATTTGCTGCTTCTCTTACTGTTTCAACAGCATCTTCAATTTCAAATAAAGTTAATGAATTTCCACCAGTAATATTTATAATAGCATCTGTTGCTCCATCGATTGTAGTTTCTAGTAAAGCACTAGATACTGCTTGGCGTGCTGCTTCTACTGCACGGTTTTCACCAATTCCCATACCGATTCCAATTAAAGCAGTACCACTTTTTTCCATAACTGTTTTAACATCTGCAAAATCAAGATTGATAACTCCTGTTACAGCAATTAAGTCTGATATAGATTGAACCCCGCGATGTAATACATTATCTACTTCTTTAAAGGCATCTTGGAAACTAGTGGTTTTATCTATAATATCTCTTAAACGATCATTTGGAATAATAATTAGAGTATCTACATGTTTCTTTAATTCTTCTAAACCAATTAAAGCATTTTCCATTCTCTTTTTTCCTTCAAAGCGAAAAGGTTTGGTTACAATTCCAACGGTTAGAGCTCCCGCTTCTTGGGCAATTTCAGCAATAATTGGTGCAGAACCAGTTCCAGTTCCACCACCAAGACCACATGCAATAAAGACCATATCAGCACCTTTTACTGATTCTTCTATTAATGCTTTACTTTCTAATGCTGCCTCACGACCTATTTCAGGATTTGAACCAGCGCCTCGTCCACCTGTAATGTTTTCTCCAATTTGGATTTTATTTTTTGCTTCTGATGCATTTAACACTTGTAAGTCAGTATTTACAACATAGAATTCAACACCTTGAACTCCTTCTTCGATCATACGGTTTACTGCGTTACATCCACCACCGCCGCAACCAAATACTTTAATTTTTGCTATTGGGTCTATTTTTAATCCGTCCATAATACACTCTCCTTAATTGTCAAAAAAGTAACCAAACAGTTTTCCTAATACAGAATTTTCAGAAAAATTAATTTTTTTCCCAACACCGCCTAGTTCTTCTTGTTCTTCCAAATCAAATATGGAAAATTCTTTATTTCTTAAACGTAATTTACTTTCGTAATATCTTATTAAACCGACTGCTACAGAATATTTATTATTCCGTGCTCCTAGGTCAGTAACAGTTGCAATTTTTGCATGATGCCCAAAGACACTTTCCGTTACAAGAGAAAAATCAGGCATTTCCGTTACTCCTCCTGTTATCATTATATAATGAATTTCTTTCTTTGTTAAGAGGTTAATTTCTTTTTTTGCTATCTTTAAAATTTCTTCTAAACGACTTTGTGCAATACTACTTACTTCATATTGATCTAAAATGATGTTTTCTCCAAGTTTATTTGTAAGTTCCATTTTATTGGATGGATTAGCAAGTCTATTGTGTGCCAAACAAAGATGTTCTTTTACATTTTTAGCTTCATTTTTGGTTAATTTATAAACATAAGAAATATCATTATCTATATTTTTTCCACCAACTTCAATTACTGAAGTATTTAATAATACACCTTTATTAAATACTGAAATAGTTGTAGTTTCACTTCCTATATTTAGGATAACACCAACATCATTTTTCATCGTATCATTTTTTAAACAAGCATAATCTCCTAATGAAGTTAAGGAAATATCAATTACTTCAACTCCCAATTTTTCAATACAATCAATAAGTGGATGAACGTTTCTTTTTGGAACTGTAACAAGTACAGTTTTCACTTTTAAGCTTTCTGCATTTAAATTAAGTGGATTTGGAACAATCTCTTCCTCATTTATTTTAAAATTAATAGGTATAATGCTTGCTAATTCCTCATCCATACTAATTTGATTATAGCTTGCTGCTTGCATAGCACGAATAATATCTACACTGCGAATTATTTGATCTGGTGAGGTTATAGTTGTACTTCCTTCACTTATTAGAAATGAAGCATTTTGACTTGGAACGCTTGCAATTACTTTTTTTATTGGCAACCCTACCATAGCTTCTGATTTTTCTAACACATTTTTTAAAGAGTCTATTACTAGATCAGGATCTGTTACAAAACCATTTTTAATACCTTCAGAAACGCATTCTGAAACAGCTAAAATATTTAATTTATTACGAAAAAATTCTCCAACTACTAATTTTAGACTATTGGAACCCATATCGATACTAGCAATAACTTTTCTCATAGCGCTCTCCTATTTTCATTCTATTAGTAATTATACAGAAAAAACAAACAAACTTCAAGATACTTGAAGCTCGTTAATTAAAATAATAGTAATTGTAATAAATTATTCTTTTTAAACTTTATCTAGATGATCCTCTAAATATTTATTCCATAGAGGGACATTTTCTTCATCAAAAAAATGATATAAAAACTCAACAATAATTTTATGTCTTTCTTCTGCTTCTTCTACACCTGCTTTTGTAAGCATTAAATTTTTATATTTTAACAATACTTCAATAATAAAATTAATTGTACTTGCAGTTTTTTGCATTTGATAGTTATAGCTTGTATCGTCTATTGGAAATATATTTTTTTCAAAAAATGGACGATCAATTTTTAATCCAAATTGATATACTCTTAGAATTCCAATTGCACCAAGAGCATCACACATATCGGCATCAGAAACAATTTTTCCCTCAATCGTTTCTGGTGTTATACCTTTTAGGCGTTTACTATAACCAATACATTTTAAAGATTTGCACACTTTTTCTTGAGTTTCTGAACTAACATTTATACTTTCCATAATTTTTTTGGCATTAGTTAAATTTTTTTCACTTTCTTCACCAAACAATTTATAATCGTCTACATCATGTAGGAGTGCAATCAAAGCAACGATTTCTTTATTAGCAATTTCCTTTTCTGCAAATTTTAAAGATAAATTTAATACTCTATTAACATGATCCATACCATGACCAGATGCATCTTTATCTAATAACTTGCCTACTTGTTTTTTTACTTCTTCTATCATAAAAGATACCTCCTATTTTTATTTCATTATACCATGTCATAAAAATTTGTCATTTATGTCTTATTGAGCAAAAAAACACCTCATTTTTTGAAGTGTTTTTATTTTATTTTAAATTTGCTAATAGTTCATCTTTTTTCATTGAACTATAACCTTTGATTCCTTGGTCTTTTGCAACAGCTTTTAATTCTGTTAAATTCATAGAACTATAATCTTTTGAAGCACTTTTTTCTTTTACTTCTTTTTTTGGAGTTTCACTTGCACTTTTTTTAACTTCTTTTGGTGCAACTTTACTACCAGATTTTAAAGCTTCTTTTGCAATATTTACTAAACTTGTAAAAGCTTCCATATTATCAATTGCAAGTTCAGATAACATTTTTCTATTTACTTCAATTCCTGCAATAGAAAGTCCATTCATAAATTTTGAATAACTAATATCATTCATTCTACAAGCTGCATTGATACGAGTAATCCATAATCTTCTAAAGTTTCTTTTATTTTGTTTTCTATCACGATAAGCATAAGCTCCACTATGGAATAATTGCTCTTGTGCAGTTTTATATAATCTATGTTTAGATCCAAAATATCCTTTTGCTTGTTTTAATACTTTACGACGTCTTGTTTTTGAAACAGACCCACCTTTAACTCTTGCCATTATTACTCACCTTATTAGATGACAGACTTAATTCTGTCAGCTTCTCCTTTACTTAATACTCCCTTAGATCTTCTTTGTCTAACTTGTTTTGAACTATCTTTATTTGTTTTATGGTTACCATTTGATAGTTTATAAGTTAACGTTCCATTTTTTTTCTTTTTAAATACTTTACTACTAGCTTTATGTGTTTTTTGTTTTCCACCTTTTGCCATTTTAACTTCCTTCTTTCTTATTTTTTTGGTGCTAAAAGCATGTACATAACGCGACCTTCCATTTTTGGAGCAGTCTCAACTATACTTACTTCGCTTAAATTTTCAGCAAATTTATTTAATACGTCACGACCTAGTTCTGGATGAGCCATTTGTCTTCCTTTAAAACGAACTTGAGCTTTTATTTTATGACCTTTTTCCAAATACATTTTTGCATTTCTTGCACGCGTTTCGAAATCATGAATGTCAATTACTACAGAAAGACGATACTCTTTAATTTCTTTATTAGTTTCTCTTTGACGTTTTTGAGCTTCTTTTTGTTTCTTTTGTTTTTCATATTTAAACTTGTTATAATCCATGATTTTTCCAACTGCTGGTGTACTATTACCACTCATTAAGACTAAATCAAGTCCTGCATAATTTGCAAGTGTTAGAGCATCTGTTAAGTTTTTCACACCCATTTGTTCTCCATTTGGACCAATAACCATAAGTTCGCTTACTTTTATTTCTTCATTCACTTTTAAGTCGTTTTTGTTATTTGCTATTGTAATGCACCTCCATACATTATAAAAGGTAGATACTATGTATCCACCCTAAAATTAAAATTCAAACTCAAATTTCATCTTCGGCATCAACCCATGTTTATACAACATCAGGTGAATGGTGGATCCATTTCTTTCCTTTTTCATAACGATATTCATTATAATCGCTAATTATGACTTTGTCAAGAATTTAATTTTTTAAATAAAATTTTCATAGTTCGATTTCAAGCACATTTACTTTTTGTACGTTTCGCTTTATAAGTATCTATTATTTTATAAGTTATTAAAAACAGAAATCCAATGATAATAAATACAATTCCTGAACTTAAAAATTTATTTTTTAAAGATATTAGATCAAATGGTAAAAATTCAAAAATATTTTGAAGAGATGATAGTCTAAAAATTTGGTATGTTAATAATAATGTTAATCCGCTAAAAATGATAATTCCTCCTATTGAGAAAAAAAATTCTTTTCGGTATGTAATTGCCATTATTACTATCAAAGAAATCATAATTACAATAAAACTATAATAAACTGTATCATTTAAAAGAAAGCGAAACCATCCAAAAAAAGAAATATTTTGATGTATTATTTTTAATGCTGTCTTTAATTTTCCTGTTATATCATTTAAAAAAATATTTATTTTATCCATTGATAAATTTTTATTATATTTTTTGTTGTAGGCATTCACACCTTTTATCATAATTTCTTTTATTTTGTCTTCTGGTATTTCAGGAACATCCTCACCATTTTTAGCTGTTTCAATAAATGAATTAATATATTCATTAACCAGTTCTTTTTGTTCTATTTCTACTTCATTTAATATTTCAATTGGAATATCATATTCTTTTAAATATTCATCTAACCAATCATGAATATCTCCACTAGAATATTTGGTCAACTTTTTTATTTCTTCTAAATTAAAATCATTTAAATCTTTAGCACTTACATTTTCTATAAATAATCCCCTTAAAAAGCTTAAGTAAGCTACTATGATAATACAAAGAAATAAAAGTACATTTAACACTGTTTTGGCAATTCTTTTTAGCATTTTGAATCCTTCTTTCTAAGGCTATTATAACTTTTTTAAACATAAAAAGCACGAGAAAGTCTCGTACTTAATTAAATTGATCTAATATTTTTTTGATTCCTTTATAAGGAAGTAAAGCACAGTTTTTACGATTATTTTGTTTGTATACCTCATTGTAAGCAAGAGCTTCTTTTAATATTTCTTCATTATAAGGAATTTCATTAATCATATTCTCAAAATTTTCTACATATATTTTTGCTTCTTCAATTGTCTTTCCAATCAAATTCGTAATCATTATAGAGCAAGAAGACGTACTAATAGCACATGCTTCTCCATCAAATGTAATGTCTTTTATTTTTTGGTCTTCTATTTTTATAAAAAGATCTAAATTATCAATACAAGAAGCATTATTAGTATTTACTTTTTCATAAGTGTCATCTTTCATTGTTTTTTTATTTCTTGGATTTTGATAATGTTCCATGATAATTTCTCTTCTTAGATTCTCATCCATTTATAACATCTCTTTCATTATTTTATCGGTGTCTCTTAATAAGTCTACTAAACTATCTATTTCTTCTTCTGTGTTATAAAAATATAAGCTAATTCGACAAGTATTTGTTACACCTACTTCTTTTTTTAAAATTTTAGCACAATGATTTCCAGCTCGAACACAAATATTGTATTTGTTTAGGTAATAAGCAACATCTTGACTAAAAATGCCTTCTACATTAAATGCAACGATTCCACTATCACTTTCTAGATTAATAATATCAATATGAGGAATTGTTATTAATTTATCAATTAAATATTTTCTTAATTTATTTTCATAATGATTTATATTATCCATACCTATTTTTTCTAAATAATCTATAGCAGCACCTAGTCCAATTACTCCAGCAATATTAGGAGTTCCTGCTTCTAAACGAGTTGGTAGTTCTTTTAAATATACTTCACTTACGGAATCAAAAGATTCGTTCATGCCCCCTCCCATATTAAGAGGTTCTACTTCTTCCATTAATTCTCTTTTTCCATAAAGTACTCCTACTCCCGTAGGTCCACACATTTTGTGGGCTGAGAAAGTTAGGAAATCTACATCTAGATCTACTACATCAGTAACTCTATGTGCGACACTTTGAGCTCCATCTACTACCACAAAAATATTGTGTTCATGTGCAAGTTTACAAATTTCTTTTATTGGTCTTATATCTCCAATTACATTTGTGATATGAGCTAATGAAATTATTTTGGTATTTGGTGTAATACTTTTTTTTACATTTTCTAAAGTTACATAATGATTGTCATCTAGTGGAATGTAATTTACTTTGCATCCATATTTTTGAGATAAACGAAACCATGGCAAAACATTGGAAGCATGCTCGCTTTGAGTTATTAGAATTTCATCATCTTTTTCAATAATATTTTCAAAAAATCCTCGAACTACTAAATTTAAGGATTCTGTATCTCCACTTGTAAAAACAATTTCTTCTTTTTGTTTGGCACCAATAAATTTTCTTACCTTTTCTCTTGTATTTTCATAACTTTGATCTACTTTAAAAGAAATATCATAATCGCCACGATGGGCATTCGCACAATAATTAGAATAATAATCTGTGATAACATCAATTACTTGTTTTGGTTTAAATGTTGTTGCTCCATTATCTAGATAAATAATATCTTTTTGAAGCATTGGAAAATCTTCTCGATTCATTTAATTCACCTCCTACTTTAATTTGTTTAAAAATCCCTCTTTGATTAAGTTTATAGCTACTTTTCTTGATAATCCTTTACTTTGTAAATAAAATAATTCTTCTTCATCAATACATTTTATAGTAGCATTATGATTTGCTAAAACAGAATCTGAATCAACTAATAAATTTGGTAAAAAAGTAATTGGCTGATTTTTTAATATCAAACCTTTTAACTCTTCTAAGAATTCATTGTTTTGTGTATTTTTTTCTATGAAGCCACTACTTTCTATTTGAATCTTTCCTGTGTCATTTGTAAGTGCATGAATTGCTATTTTTGTTTTATTATTATCTCCTAATATATTATTTTTAAAAACTAATTTATAGTCTTTTGTTGCTTCTAAATATAGTTCCATATCTAATTTAGTATTGTGATCTGTATCAAAAATGCATTCTACATTATTATTTTCATTACTCCAATAATCGTTAATTAGTAGTTGCGTATCATTTGTAAGATGAAATGTTATTTTACTATGTTCTTGCAAATTTAGTTTGGTTATTTTATTTACTCCGTTTAGATGAAGCAAGCATTCTTTTGAAAGAATTTGAAGTTCTCCTACAAACTCATTTAAAGAATAAACTTGTTCATCTACTATTATTTTATTCATATTTTTTTGTGTCACCTAATTCCTTTGTCACAAATAAATCTTGAAATCCATTCGATTCTATATTTCTTGCTAGTGAAATACTTCCTGATTTTATAATTTGCCCATCTTTTAAAATATGAACTTTGTTTGGTTTTATTACATCTAAAAGCTTAGTATGGTGTGTAATTAAAAGAATGCTTGGTTTTTTTTCTTCATAGTACTCCATAATTGAGTTAGCTACTGTTTTTAGGGCATCTACATCTAATCCAGAATCTATTTCATCCAAAATAATAAAACTTGGTTCTAACATCCATAAATGAAGTAATTCATTTTTTTTGCGTTCTCCTCCACTCATTCCATCATTAATAGCTCGATGTAAAAAACTTTTAGGTAAATTTATTTTGGCACAAATTTCATTACATTTTTTATTAAAATCAAAAATATTTATTTTTTCTCCTGTTTTACTTGAAAGCGCTAAACGAAGCATTTCAGCATTGGTTACACCTTCAATTGTTATTGGGTTTTGACTAATATAAAAAATTCCTAATTTACTTATTTCACATGTTTCTAAATGTGTTATATCTTTATCTGCAAATATGATTTTTCCATTCGTTATTTTATATTCAGGACTTTTCATTAGTGCTTTGCAAATTGTTGATTTTCCTACTCCGTTTGGTCCCATTAAAACATGGATTTCTCCACTTTTTATTTCTAAATCAAAATTATTTATAATGTTTTTATCTGCAATAGAGACTGAAACGTTTTGAATTTTTAAATCCATAAAAAATCACCAACTTTATTTTAACACATATTCTAATTTTTTTTAAATTCTTCCAAAATCTAAATAAAAAAATCACAATTTTGAGTACCTTTTAAAATAGATATTCATTTTGTGATTTCTTCTTTTAAATTTCTATATAATCTAACTTTTTTAGTATTTCTTTTGTTTTTCGATCCATTTTAGATATTTTTAATTCATCAAGTGGTATTGGAATATTATTTGTACCTTCTAAACGAATTAGTTTTATGTTTTTTTTCAACTCTTCTTGAAAAATATCTAATGTCATTCGAACACTATCTTTTTTTATTTTATCTATATTTTCAAGTATTGATTCTACATGTCCAAATTCATTAATTAATGATACTGCCATTTTTGGTCCTACTCTTGGAATTCCCGCAATAGAATCTGATGGATCTCCAACTAAGGCTTTATAATCAGCAAAGTAGCTTGGATCAATTTTCCATTTTTCTTTCACCTTTTCTTGGTTATAAAAAATAGAATTTTTTCCTTTATAGGTTAAAAGTGTTACATGATCATTTACTAAACTAATATAATCTGTATCCCATGAAGATATCGTAATTTCACATGCTGAAACATTTTTACAATATTCTTTTATGTAATCATCTGTTTCATAGCCATCTGTTGTTTCAAAATATTTAATCTTTAATTCTTCTAATACAGCTTTAATATCTGGAAGTATGGAAAACGGATTTTTATCTTCTTCAATTTTTGTATAATCCACACGATTTTTTTTGTAAGATTCACTTTCTTTCTTGCGATTTAATTCTTGCTCCCCATCAAAGATTACCAACATATGAGTTGGATTACTTTGAGATATTATTTTTAAAAGAGCTCCTGTGAATCCCCATAATCCTTCTATACTTCGGCCATTTTTTCCTTCTATTTTATTTGGCATTCCATAAAACATTTGAAAAAGGAGATTGTGTCCATCGATTAGTAATAATTTATTTTGCATATTAAATCTTCTTTCTAATTGAATTTGTATATTTTTCTAGCTATTTTATATCCTGGAATTGCAATAAATCTTGGAAGGCATACTAAACTTGCTAAGGATTTGTATCTTAATTGGTTGTATAATTTCTTATCATATTTTTTTAAGTAGTCCCATAGTTTTTTCCGTTTTTCTTTACTTTCTTTGGTATTCTCGATTTTTAATAAAATAGTACATATTGTCATCATCATTCCAAGATAATGTAATTGATATTTACATAGTTTTTTATTTTCTTTTTTTCGTAAAAATGGGGATCCATATTCTATCATTGTTTTGGTAACTAAAAGCTGTTGGTCAATTCTTTTAATCATGATACTTTCATTTACAGACTGATCTTCTCTTCCAATAAAGTAACGATAAAAGTCAGTATCTAAATAATACATAGTTTTAACAAATGGAAGTGGATAATAAACAAAGATATTATCAACATAAAAAGTATGTTCTGGCAATTTTACTTTTGTTTCTTTTAATAACTCGGTACGATAAAAAACAGAATGCATTAAAAGATATTCTCCTATTTTAAAGGATTTGATATCATCCCATCCAAAAACTTTATTTTTAGGAAGATTTGGATAGCGAATTACTTTTTGATTTCCTTCTTTTTCATATACATAATTTGCAATTAATAAATCTACTTCTTGTTTTTTACTTTGCAATTCTTTTATTTTGTTTAATATTTCATTTAATGATTCTTCATTTACCCAATCATCACTATCTACAACTTTGTAATAAAGTCCTGTTGCAAGTTCAAGACCCTTATTTACTGCAGAGCCATGGCCACCATTTTCTTTATCTACTACTTTAACAATTTTTGGGTATTTTTCTTCATATTTTTTAGCAATTTTTAAAGTATTATCCTTTGATCCATCGTTTACTATAATAATTTCTACTTCTTCTTTTCCTTTTAAAACTGTTTTTATGCAATGTTCTACATAAGCTTCAGAATTATAGCAAGGTATTGCAAACGTAATTAGTTTCAATATTAACACATCCTTGTAGTTAATTATAATAGTTTATGATAGAGTAAGCAATATTATTTCCAATAGTTTCTCTATTTTCTACGATCCATTTAGCATCTTCTTCATTATCATGGTAAGCAATTTCTATTAATGTACCACATGGAATGAATAAATCATTTGCTTCTCCAAGGGAACCTGCTGCATATTTGATACCACGATTTGTATTTGGAAGATCTTTTCCTGGATAAATATTATAAAGGTTTTGATAAATATTTGTAGCAATACTTAATGAAGGACTTGTTTCTTTATCTACATAAATTTCAATTCCTCTTGCTGTTGCTCGTGCAGAAGCATTGGAATGAATCGCCAGATGAAGATCACTTTTTACATAATTACTTTCATTTAACCAGACATTAATGTTTCCTGTAGGATTATTTCGATAAACTGTTACATTATTTTCTTTTAAAACACGTTCTACTACATCTGCAATTTTATTCATCTCTTTCATTTCGTTTGTAAATCCTACTTTACTTACACCATAATTTAGATATTGATTTGAGGGACTTAAATATACAACTAGATTTTTATCACGTACTTGAAAATCATAAGTATTTATGGCGCTATCATATCTATTTTTACTTGTAGCATAAGTTTTTAGTGTTACATTTTCGTTAATCGTAATTGGTTCATGATAAATATTACTATTAGAAGTCGGATTTGATCCATCAAGAGTATAGTAAATTGTTTCATTTGGAGTTCTAGTATCTAGTGATACTTTTGTTCCTTTTTTTATAAATGTTGGGTTATGAGAGATATAAACTGGATTTGTGGTTTCTTTTTTCCCTACAAATATTTCTATTTCAGAAGTTTCTGCAATTTCTTGATAATCTTCATAAATAGCTTCTATTTGAAAGCGATAATTTTTTTCTTCATTTAAGTATTCTGCTGGTAGTGTATATTCTTTTGTTTCTGGATCTAAAATAATGGTGTTAATTAAAGTACCTTCTTCTAATAAATGAAGACGAAATTCTGTTGCATTTTCTCCTCCATTGATAAGCATTTTAATATCATTCCATCTAGTTCTTGTAGTATTATCTTTTGCTGAGATATTTATTTTTCCTATTACTGGAGTATTAATATAAACGTTATATGAACTAATTAATGTTTTATCTTCTGTATATAATTTGGCTGTAATCCTTCCAGCATATCCAGCTATTTTTTCATAAGGTATTAAAATATTATCTGTTTCTATTATTTCTTCATAAATCACTTGATTTAAATATTCTAATTTTAAATCATATTTTTCTCCTCTTCGATATCCATAAAGAGTTAATCCTAATCCATTTGAAGCATTTACATATCGTGTATTAAAATTAATAAAGCTAGAATAAAGCCATAAATATTCATAATGATTTTCACTTTCTTTTATAGTACCATTTTTATTTTTTGCGAGTACCTGAAATTTTAGAGTATCACCAAAATTGGCAGTAAAATTCTTTAGTAGAATTAATTCACTATCACTTTCTGTTTTAAATACTTCTTTTCCTTCTTGATTCGTAACTATCACTTCATAACTTACGGCATTATGAGATTTTGTAATACTTAAATAAAAGTTCTCATCTTGTTTTTTTAATTCGTTACAAGTAAAGTCTCCAAGCTTTGGTTCTAAATAATTTTGATATCCAAGCCAAAAACAAATGAAACTTAATAAACTTGCAAATGAGATTATCATTATAATAATCGTACGACGTTTTAACTCCATAAATTTACCCCTATCTTCTTATAGATTATAATGCAAAAATTATTTTATTGCAAAAGAAAAAAGGCATTTGCCTTTATTTTTGTCTTGCTGATTTAAATATTTTTTTCCATAGCTTTGAACTAGAATAATTTAGAATTCCTACTTTATAGATACGTAAGCCATATCTAAAGAATACTATGGTAAATACGATACAAATTAGTGCTGATATGCCAAGCTCTATTAATGTAGTTTGACCAAGCATATAAATTACTGGTGCTACTAAAAATGATAATAATGGAATATAAGAAACTATTTTTACAAACAGTGCTCCATCAAAAGAAGAAGCCATAATTGCAATGTAATATCCAACTAATAAAATTATCATAAGTGGTGTTTGAAGTTGTTGATAATCTTCAATACTTGTTGTCATACTTGCTAGTACTCCAGCTAATATTGCATATGCTAAGAAGGATACAATAAATAAAATTAAGATAAATGGTAATCCTTTTAATAATAATTCTAATACACCTGTACTTTTTATCATTTCAAAAATCTCTGAAACAGAATTTGCTACATCTCCACTTACTGATAATACTCCTGAAGCACTAATAAATGCTCTTACTATATATGCTAGTACTGTATATAGCAAAAGAAGAAGACCTTGAATTACTACAAACAATGTAGAGGAATAAATTTTTGAAATAAAATGAGTTTTTGGTGAAACATTTGAAATAATAATTTCCATACCACGTGTTGATTTTTCATCGTTTATTTCTGCACCTATCATCTGAGTTAACATAGTGATTAAAAAGAAGAATGGAACAATAAATACTAATATTAGTCCTGCTGATAACATATCCTTTGATTCTGCATTTTCTGCATCTTTATTTGTCACAGTTTTGGTAATATCAACTGGGCTTGTTAATGATGCGATTTCATCTTGTGTTAAACCGCTTGTTTCTAATACAATACTACTTTTTACTTGGTTTAATACAGTTTGAATTAACTGTGTAGTTATTGTATCAATCGGATCATAGCTGATTATTTCTGAATTTATATAATTTATATTATCCTGATTCATCGTGATGATAATTTTTTCATCCTCTTTGTTTAATTCTTTTATTATATTTTCAAGAGAATCAGTTGAACGTTGAACGGAAAAGTTTTTCATTTCTCCTAGACTTTCAGCAATTACACTAAAATTTGTGTAAAATAAATCATAAATCCCTACGTCATCTATAACAATTACTTCTCTTTTTTCTTCAAAATCTCCACCAAATAATGTAATAATGCGATCTATATTCATAATTCCTATTAAACAAATAGCAATTAAGATATTTGCTACTTTAAACCATTTGGAATGGGTCTTTTTTTCTAAACTTTGTTTGATTAAAAACTTTAATTTACGATTCATATACTACACCTACTTTGCTTAAGAATATTTCATTTAAGCTTGGATCTTCTACACGGAATTCTGTAACATTTTTATATTTCTTTATTTCATTAAATACATCATCAATGTAATCATCTGATTCAATTTTAATTACGATATCCTCTGATGTTTCTAAAACATCCACAACACCTTTTACTTTTTTTAATGCGTCTATATTTGCATCAGCTTTTACGTGAATATTTTTTTTACGATAACTTTTTTTGATTTCTTTTAAAGATCCTGATAATACACTTTGACCATGAACTAAAATCACTAATTTTTCGCAAAATAATTCTACATGTTCCATCCTATGTGATGAAAAAATAATGCTCGTTCCTTTTTTCTTTAATTCACGAATAACATCCATAAATAATTCTACGTTAATAGGATCTAATCCAGAAAAAGGTTCATCTAATATTAATAATTTTGGTTCATTAATAATAGATGTTATAAATTGAATCTTTTGTTGATTTCCTTTACTTAATTCTTTAATTTTCTTTTCTTTATAATCTGTTATGTGAAAACGATCTAACCAGTAATCCAATCGTTTTAAAATCTCTTTTTCTTCTAATCCTTTTAAAACTCCATAAAATATCACTTGTTCTTTTACAGTCAGTTTGGTAAGCAAACTTCTTTCTTCTGTTAAAAAGCCAATTTTATCTGATACATTATAGTCAATTTTCTTTCCATCTAAAGTAATATTACCTTCTGTGCTATCTAAAAGCCCTATAATCATTCGAAAAGTCGTAGTTTTTCCTGCACCGTTTACTCCAAGAAGACCAAATATTTCGCCCTCTTTTACTGTAAAAGAAAGATTATCGACTGCTTTAAAATTATCATAATATTTTGTTACATTTTCTAATTTTAACATTTCACACTTCCTTAAATTTTATTATACAATGATTTTAAAAAGAATAAAACTGTTAACACTATATTTTTCTTCATCGCATATATTCATTTTAAACGTTACCCTTAGGTGAAAGTCAATAAAAAAACATCTGATTTTTTTCAAATGTTTCTTTTCCAAAACTCAAAATTTGAGTGATAAATTTATTTGGTAGTCCATACGGGAATCGAACCCGTGATTCCACCTTGAGAGGGTGGCGTCTTAACCGCTTGACCAATAGACCAATTAGTCCTTAAGGACATATTTATATTAGCATATGTTTAGAATTTTTACAATCCATTTTCAAGCTACTACATTCTGCACATAGCGCGATTTTAACGTTTTCATTCTAGCAAGTATTTTAATATTATTTTCTTGCACTTCTTGGAACTGATAGTTATTATTTTTTCTTTGATAGACAAAAAAACGCTTTTGATCTAATAATTTTAATTTATAAGCTTGAATATAAATATCATTCTCAATATTATAAAAGGTAGATGTTTTAACAGAATATTCTTCTCCTAAAAAATATTTTAATAAATGATAAATATATTTTCTTCCACTTGTACTTGTTACATTTTCTCTTGGGAAATTTAATATATATCCTATTATCTTATATACATTTATATAATAATCTTCTTTTTCTGGATATTGTTCTTGTAATTCTTTTTTTAACATTTCTAATACAGTTTCTGGATTCATATTTGTTCGATATCCAATTTTTTTATCCCATTCTTCAACATCTTTTTTTCTACTTCCACTAATTGGAATGATTGGGAAATTTTTTTCTGTAGCAAATCCGAATTTTATATTACAAATATCTTTTAACTCAATTGTTAAATCTGCAAAATAGTCTTTGTTGTCAATTGTATATGTTACATAATCATGCCCTATTGAAGGGACTACTTTACCTTCAATTCTAAATATCTTTAATAATTCACAATATAAATCTGCCCAAGAAAAACAAACAATATTAAAATCTGTTACATAAAATGGATTTACTCTCTTTGCTGCTATTTCTTTTTGTCTTTTTTTAGTCTCTACATTAAAAGATGGATCATATTCAAAAAGTTGTCCTAATCGAATGTAAATATATCTAGCAATCAAAACTTTATCCACAATATTTTTTTGTTTTAATTCTTCTGTTAGTAACTCCACTAAATTCATAAAAACCCCTCTTTTTAGAGTTATTATAACTATTTTTTTATTTATGTCAAATAAATAAGTTTACTTTTTTATCTATTTACTCCTATATATACATCGATTTTTTTCTTTATTTATGTTATATTTATTTAAAGTGGTGGGATATTTTAGTGATATGGAATAAGAAAAAAGTTCAACTTTTTAGCGAACTTTTTATTTAATCTTTTTTCTTTTTGGACTCAATAATTAAATTTAAATCGTATAATTCACAAATATTACGAATTGTTTCTAAATCTATTTGAATATCTCCAGCTTCATATCTTTGAACGGTACGAACACTTTTCTTTAAGTGTTTTGCTAGATCTTTTTGAGTCATGCTTCCATATTCTCTTAGAAATTTTATGACATCTGAATTAGAATAATCTTTAAGATTTAATTTCATGACTCGTACCACCATTCATTTGCAATTATATCGGATCAATGATATATTCAAATTAAATACCGACATATTTTGTCGTATCCAGGAGAAGTAAAATGGAAATTAAAACGAAAGAAATTACAAATCAAAACTATTTAATTTTAAAAGAAAATGAATCAATTACAATTCTTGTAGAAAAGGATATAAAATCATCTATTCATATTGTGTGCAAAAATAAAAAATTATTCATAAAAATGGAAGAAGGCATTAAAAAAAACAAAAAGGAATTTAATCATTAATTAAAGAAGGATAATTGTTCTTCTTTTTTTGTGAGTTCATAATCCATTTTTGTTCCTATGTGATTATAGTTTGGCAACTTTTTTAAACATTCTATCTGGCTTTGATGATTTTTAAAATGATACTCTTTTCCTTTATAAATAAAATATGCTCCTGTGTCAAAAAATTCAAAACTTACATTATATTTTTTGGCGCTGTTTGATAATTTTTCTACCCATTTTATATTTAAAGGTCTTGCATTTTCATAATTTTCTCCACCACAATAAATTAACTTAATCTCTTTTGTTTTTAAATACTCATCAATATTAATTTCTTCTAATAAAGGTTCTGCCATTATTCCTTTATTTTGAAAAGGAAGCGTAATTAAATATGGAAGCCGTTCTTGAGCTCTTTTTTGATTTTCACAAGTTACAAATAAGGACACATTTTTATACCCTTTTTTCCAATCTTTTGGTAAACAATTTAAGACACGTTCTGGTCGTTTGGTAAAAAGAGCAAACGAGATATCACTACGTTCTTTCATCATGTTCCAAATTTGATCTCTCCAAATATCTGCTTCTTCTAAAAAGAAATCACTTGTTAAGCACACTCTTATGTGTGAACCGCTAGGAATTTTATAAGAGCCATCTTTTTTCTTTTTTAATGGTAAGTTAAAATCATTTAAATTTTTCTTTATTATATTGCTATTTATATTTCTTAATGAATCTAAGTAAAACATATAGCAATTTTTACAAGCTTCACTTTTTTTATGACATCCATGCCAAGGATTCCAAATATAAGACATCTTTTCACCTCAATTTATTTGTAATACAAAAAAGAATGTAATTTCTTACATCCATTTTTGAAATCTTTCCGTTATTTTTTCTTTTCCTAATATTTTTAAAATATCATAAAGATTTGGTGTTTGTTTTTGAGATGATACTGCAACACGAATTACAGTACTAATATCTGCTACATTTCCTTTAAAGTTTTCTGGATTTTTCTTATATTCTTTCATATTGCTAGCATATCCTAGTTCATCACACATTTGCTTCATTTTATCAAACCAAATGTCTTGATCATCTTCTTCATTGTAATATTTTGTAATATATGTCTTTAAAATGTTAGAGATTTCTTTTAAATCTTTAATTTTATCAAATTCATATTCTTCTTTAGAAACATTAAATTTTTCATCATAAATATACCAAATATTTTTATAGACGTCACTAAAGGTACCATAATCTTTTCTTGGTTTTACTCCACCACGTTCAATATTTAGCATTGCAATTGTATCTTTTTTATTCTCTTCCATAATATTTGCTACCGAAGGTTCAAATTCTTTAGCCCAAGCAAGAGTTCTGTTGTAGAATTCTTCTGCGCTTAAATGAGCAATAAAATTTTTGGATAAATTAATAATTTTTTCCATGTCGAATAATGCTCCGCTAATATTCATTTTTTCAAATGTTACTTGAAAAGAATCAATATCCTCTGTTTCATGTTTTTCAAACCATTCTTCAAAATTAGAATTAATTACGGTCATTAGATATTGTTTTACCGCTTCAATTGGAAATCCTTGTTTTTTAAATTCAAAAACATTTGCTTCTGGATCTTTTCTCTTACTAATTTTTCTTCTTTTTCCATCTTCTTCTTTCATAATTGGTGCTGTGTGTGCATATTTAGGTGGCTCTATATTAAGCATAGAAGCAAGTTGGATATGAATCGGTAAACTACTTAGCCATTCATCTCCACGGACAACGTGAGTTGTATGCATTAAATGATCATCTACTGCATGAGCAAAATGATAAGTTGGAAGTCCATCACCTTTTAAAATAACATGGTCAATATCATTTTCTGGCATTTCTACGCGTCCTTTAATCATATCAATAAAAGTTATTTTATTATCAAAAGAGCCAGGTGATTTCATACGAATTACATATTTCTCTCCATTTTTAATTTTTTCTAGAGCTTCTTCCATTGGTAAATTACGATCTAGAGCAAATCTTCCATAATAGCCAATACGTACTTTAGAGATTTCTTGTTGATGACGTAATTCATCTAATTCTTCTGGAGTGATAAATGATGGATAAGCTAGGTCTTTTTCTATTAAATCCCTAACAAAAGCCCCATAAATGTCATGTCTTTTACTTTGAATGTATGGTCCATACTTTCCTTTTTCTTCTTCTCTATTTAAAGGTCCTTCTGTATATGGAATTTCATAAAATTTTATAGCTTCAATAATTTCATCTATTCCTGTTTGTGTTTCTCTTTTTTGATCAGTGTCTTCTATTCTTACAAAAAATACTCCATTAGAGTTTTTTGCTAAATTGTGAGCTAATTGTGCTTGAAAAAGAGTTCCAAAGTGAACAAATCCTGTAGGACTTGGTCCAATTCTTACTACTTTGGCATCACTATTTAGATTTCTTTCTGGATATAATTCTTCGTAATATGCTCTATCATGCATAATTCCTGGAACTAAAATATTTGCAAATTCTTTTCTTGTCATATAAACATCCTTTCTAACAAAAAAAGGTGGAACCTAAAGGACGAGAAGACCCGTGGTACCACCTTATTATAACTTATTAATGATAACGGCATGACCGGAATACCTTGTATACGGTATTCAGCTTCAAAAGTTTCTTCTAAATAAGCATTTATTCGTTTCCACCAACCACGAACTCTCTTTTAAAATGATTTATTTATACTCTTCTTTTTTCTTCGCTTGTATTAGTAGTTTAGTAAATTTTTTATTGTTTGTCAACTGTCACAAAACGTATGGAATAAATGACTGGCTTGGTAATAGGAGTTTCTCCATTTGTTTTAGTGTTTGCTAGTTTATCTAAAGTATCAAGTCCTGCAATAATGCGTCCAAATGAGGCATAGGAACCATCTAAATGTGGTGAATCTGCATGAACGATAAAGAATTGACTAGATGCTGAGTCTCTATCATTACTTCTAGCCATAGAGATTACTCCTCGCTCATGTTTTAAATTATTTTCTACCCCATTTAAACGAAATTCTCCTTTAATCGTTTCTTCAGATCCACCTGAACCATTTCCAAGTGGGTCTCCACCTTGAATCATAAAGTCTTTTATAATACGGTGAAATACTAATCCATCATAAAATTTTTCACTTACTAATTTTTGAAAGTTTTTTACTGTGATTGGTGCAATATCTGGATATAATTCTAATAACATAATATCTCCTGTTGTTTGCATCTCAATTTTGATATAATTGGTAATTTCTTCTGTTTCTTTGTAATTCATATTTTCTATTTTCCCTTCTATTTGTGGATTTTTACTTCCACAGCCACCCATTAATAATACGGTTATTAATGTAAAAAATATAACTAATTTCTTTTTCATTTTTTGATTCTCCTTTTATATTTTAACATATTATCTTTTTGTTCTTTGCTAATCCGAAACGATTCTCTTATTTTGCTGATCGTTTTATTCATTGTAAAATCATTTATTTTGGATATTTTTAAATACTCTTCTGTTTCATTTGGAAATTTAGTATACATTTCTGCAAGAAGCCAAGCCATAGCCATATTTACATAATAATGATCATTTTCGATTTGATCTAGTTGCTCATATATTCTATATAAATATTCTTTTTTGATATAGAAACTTAACAATATAATTAATCCTACTCGAATACTAAATGGTTCTTTTCTTTTTAATAATTTAATCCAAGCATCAAAGTATTTTTCTTTTGATGTTTCAACTATTTTTAAACTGTTACAGAAACTATCACAAATTGCCCAGTTATCAATTTTAGGTAAAAAATGTTCTAATTTTTGAAAGAAGAATGTTTCATCAGTAATACTTGATATCACAAAACCTTCAATTAGTACTTCTTCATAATATAAATCTTTGGTTTGGGATAAAAAATCTTGAATATCTGTTTTTATAATTGTTTTGGCAATCTTTCGGCATTCTGGAACATTGATTCCTAAAATAGGATACTTTGTAGTTGTCAATTTAGAGTGAAATTCTCGATATTGTAAATTTTCTTTTTGTTTTAATATTTCTAAGTAAGTTTGATAAGTTTCATCATTCCAACTTTTTATTTCTTGCATCATAATATCACGTGTTTTATTATAACAAAAAAAGACTTTTCATGAAAGTCTTAACTGAGTAAAGTCATTCCTATAATACATAATATTCCAACAATCAAGGAAATCACTTTTTTTAAATTCATTTTATCAGTTTTTCTAATTACGGAGATGATTACTACACCAAATAATTGTAGTTTGGTTAATAACGTAATTACAATTGGTGTTTCTCCAATGTATGCAAGCATATAAAGAATACTTGTAATGGTATAAATGATTCCTGTTAAAAAAATTAATTTTTGGAATTCTTTCTTTTCTTTCTTTTTTAAAGGTTTCATATTTTTTTTATCTTTTTGGTATAAATAGTAAAAAAAGGGAATTGCTACTAAATAATAAACTAAATTAATTCCATATTCATTTGCGCCCTTACTACTTGCTATTTTTATAAAATATGGTTCTGAAGCATAAAAAATAGTCGAGGTTATTAAAATAAATATATTTTTTAGATCTATTTTTTTATTTTTTATTTGAGATTTCATTTTATTTGTTTCATAAGAAAATACATAAATGGAGATAAAAAATAGTAAAAATAATATTAGAAAATTTAATTGTGGTTTAATGTATCCTAAAAAGATATCACATATTAAAATAATAAAAATACTTCCTGCATCAATTAAATTTGCAAGTCCTATAGGAATAGTCTGGATAGCTTTGATGTAACAAATATCTCCTCCTATAATAGCAAAAGAATAGATAACACAGACAAGAAATGAAAAGAAAGATAATTCTAATCCTCCAATGAAAGAAACAAGAGCAACGAATATTCCTGTTACAACTGTCATCCAAAATAAATATTGATTTTCATTATATTTTAATAAAATTTTCTCTTCTAATGTATCTCCAAAGGAATGAATAATAGACCATGAGACTGCTGCACTTTTTCCCTTCATATATAACTCACCTATTTTTCATTATAAATGATTTTTTTTGAATTAGAAATAATCTTTGACAAAATTTGTCAATTGTATTTTTAAACTTTTTTGTTATAATTTTTACAGAACAAATGTTCTTTAGGAGTGCATTTTATGAAAGAGAAAGAACGCCATATTTTATGTATTGATTTAAAAAGCTTTTTTGCATCATGTGAATGCATTGAGCGAGGATTAGATGCTTTTACTACACCTTTAGTTGTTGCCAATCCTAATCAAGGAAATGGAGCGATTACTCTTGCAGTGACGCCATTTTTGAAAACACAAGGTATTAAAGGCAGAACTAGACTTTATGAAATACCAAAGCATATTTCTTATCAAATTGTGAAACCAAGAATGAGTTTATATTTAAAGAAAAGTGAAGAAGTTGTTAGTATTTATCTAGATTTCGTAGCGAAAGAAGATTTACATGTTTATTCTATTGATGAATGTTTTTTAGATGTTACAAATTATTTGAATTTTTATCAAAAAACGGATGAAGAACTAGCCTATTCTATTTTAAAAACTATTGAAGAAAAAACAGGATTGACAGCTAATTGTGGCATTGGACCAAATTTACTTCTTGCTAAAGTTGCAATGGATTTAGATGCTAAGAAATTTAAAAATGGGATTGCAAAATGGACGAAAGAAGATATTAAAACGAAATTATGGAATATTACTCCCCTTTCTAAAATGTGGGGAATTGGACCAAGAATGGAAAAAAATTTAAATCGACTTGGAATTTATTCTATTAAAGATTTGGCTCAATTTGATGTCAATCGTTTAAAAAATTACTATGGAGTTATGGGTCAAGAACTTTGGAATCATGCAAATGGAATTGACGAATCTAAAATTCAAGATTTTGCAATTCCTCCAAAAGATAAATCTTTTAGTCATAGTCAAGTTTTGTTTAAAGATTATCAAGAAGAAAATGGAAAAATGATTTTACGAGAAATGATTGATGTTGTTTGTATAAGACTTCGTCAAAGTCATATGGAAGGAAGTGTGATTGGACTTGGTGTACAATATTCTAAAACAATTGGTGGTGGTTTTTTTCATTCTATGAAAATAGATATTCCAACGGATGATGCTGATTTTATTATGAAGACTTGTGAAATTTTATTTGATCGTTATTATGAAGAACTACCTATTCGAAAACTTACTGTTAGTGTTGGAAAATTAAGTCCTAAAGTAGGAATACAACTTACTATTTTTGAAAATTATGAAGAAAAGAAAAAAGAAGAACAACTTTATGTGGAAATGGATGATATTAAATTAAAATATGGTAAAAATAGTTTAATTAAAGCAGCTAATTTACTTCCCGATTCAACGGCAATTGAAAGGAATAAAAAGATAGGAGGTCATAATGCATGAAAGACCGTGGAATGATTAAATGGCAACCTTTTGATTCCCTTACTTCTAGTAAAAATATGGTTCAACATATTTTAAGTGAGAAAGAAAAAATCAAGAAACCTGTTTTATCAGAAGAACAATTAAGAGAAATTCAAGAAAGACTTTGGGAAGGGTTTCATAATCAAATTCCTCTACATATTACTTATTTTTTTAAAGGTAAGTATCAAATGAAAAAAGATGTAATTGTTTTGAATATTAGTCTTAGAGATAAGAAAATTTTACTAGAGGATTCTTCTTTATATTTTGATCAAATCATTCAAATTATAAGTAATTAACAATTTTTATTTTAAACATTATGAAAGTTTTACAACATTTTTCTTTTGAATGTATTCTTTTAATAAACCATATAAGATAGATGATATTGGTACACTTACAAGCATTCCTAAAATTCCAAAACAGCTACCTCCTATTGTAACAGCCATCATAGTCCAAATTGCTGGAAGTCCCACTGAATTTCCTACTACTTTAGGATAAATTAAATTACCTTCTATTTGTTGTAAGATTAAAAAGAAAATGATAAACCAAATTGTCATAGAAAAGCTTGTCACGCTAATTAATAATGCACCAATTATCATAGCAATAAATGCTCCAAAGACTGGAATTAAGGCGGTAAATGCAACTAGTACAGAAACAGATAATGCATATGGAAATTTAAAAATACTCATCCCTATAAAACATAAAATTCCTAATATACAAGCTTCTAAACATTGACCACTAATGAATTTACTAAATGTTTGATTTGCAATACTTGTAATTTTAAAGAAATATCTTACATATTTTCCTTTAATAAAGGAAGATAGAACAATTCGAAATTGGCTTGATAATTTTTCCTTTTCTGCTAGTACATAAAACGCGAAAATCAAAGCGATAACAAAGTTTGCTATTCCACTTATTAAAGAGACAACAAATGTAAAAGAGGTTGTTAAAATACCACTTCCTGCAGTTTTTAATAAACTTTCTATTTGCATTTTTATCATTTCTGGGTTTAAATCTATTTTTTCTAACCAATTTTTAACTGTTGGATGATTCATAGAAATTTCTTTTAGAGAGTCTTCTACATTCATTATCATTGTTGGAACTTGTTCTATAAATGAAGTTACTGTTTTACCTAAATCTGGAATAATTAAAGCTACTACAAAAAATAAGATAAGTAGAACCATAAGGATTGATAAAGATAAAGAAAATCCTCTTTTTAAATTAGCATTTTTAATTTTTATTTTTTTATTTTTATCTAATCTTTTTTCAATTAAACTCATTGGAACATTTAAAATAAAAGCAATAATTAATCCTAGAAGAAAAGGTGCAAAAATAGATAAAATTGTTTTTATTAAAGTAATTACTACAGAAATATTTTCAAGCATAATAAATAAGCAAATTCCAAAAGTAATTAATATTAAGCCTCTTTTTAATTCTATATCAATTTTATTTTTCATAAAAAAACTCCTTTTTCGAGGAGTTATTATAACACATTTTTAATCTGTTTCGTTATCTTTAGTTGGAAGTAAAGTTCTTTTGCTTCCTTTTTGTATTATATTTTGATAATCAATGTCCATAATTTCATCTAGATAAGAAGAATCTATATTCAAATCATATTCTTCATTAAAATCTTTTATAAATTCTTTTGCTCTATAATAACCATAGATTGGCAAGGTTTTGGAACTATATAGAATTTGAAGTGCTGTTAGCTCTATCATTTTTTTTCTTAATAAAAGATTATAATTATGAGCATCCAATACTCTTTTTAAATCTTTTGTATCAATATCGCTTACATGAGCAAGATTAGTGTATAAATCTTTTGGAGAAAGCACTTTATTAGAACTAGAACAAAATTCTTCTAATGATCTTAAATCATATGGATTTATTAAACCATTTTCTATTCTAATATAATACGTTCTTTTATTCACATAAGGAAATGTCTTAGGATCTAGTCGTCTTTCAAGCGTAACATATTCAGCATATTTAGATTCTAAAAATTCATTTTCGTCATGATGTAATCTCATTCTTAATTGATTCATTCCTAATAATTTTGCTAATTTTAATAGTTCTTCATAATCTTCAGATTCTTTTGATACTGATCCATTAAATAAAGCATTTGGAAGCTTAAATTCATAAAATGATGTTAATTTTTGCATAAGATTATTCATGAATTCTAAGTTAACTTCTCCATTATATTTTTGATATTCTTTTAAAAGCGAAAGAAATTCTTTATTTTCTTTTAATACGTATTCTTTTTTATCAAAAGAATAAAAATTGTTTATCATAGCACCTGTTATATAAATCACCTTTTCATTTTATAAAAACATCGAATGATAAAATTCGATGTTTTCTATGATTTCTCGAAAATTAACGAGATTATTTCAAAATTTGGTGGAGAATAAGGGAATATTTTGATACATATTCTACACCATTATATTTTCATCGATATCCCGTTTTTAAGGGATAAATTGATTATAACATAAAACTAAAAAAAGGAAATATTTATTTTTTGTTACGTAAAAATATTATGAATTGTAAATACTAAAAAATAAAAATGAATCACTCTTTTGAGAGTAAAAAAACTAAACAAATAATCAATATAAAAGATTGTAATAAAAGTAATTGTAAGAACTTTGAATACAAAGAAAAAAATGTTCTGAAATAAAAAATAAATCAACTAAGCTAGCTAAATTAGAAAGAGACCGCTACTCTATATTTACTGATGACTTAAATACTTGTTGTTATGCAAATAAAGATTGTTATGGTTCTATTACTAAACATGAACTGTTTTCAGGTCGAAATAGACAACGTTCTATGAAACACGGATTCATAATACCTCTTTGCGAATATCATCACTCTACTCTTCAAGAAGACAATAATTTCAATCAATATTGGCATGATAGATGCAGAGATTATTGGTTAAATCATTATGGAAACTTAGATGAATTTATCAAAACTTTTGGAAAAAGTTATATAAAATAAAAAGTCCTAAGTCCACACGGGATACTTAGGACTTTTTATTATATCATACACTCTAAAATTAATGTTGATATAATTTTCCATTCCAGTCGAGAAAGAAAATATAAAATATAGTATCTTTAATCATTCCAATAATTCTAGGATTTGATGTTCCACTAGGAGTTCCAGCAGGATAAACTCTTAAAACAGCGTATTTTTCATTTGTTTCTGTTGGAAAAATTTTTCTAAAATTTTCTGGTACATTCTTTTTTATTTGTTCGTAAATCGATGATATAATAAGTGCAGAAAAGGAGGGAAATATGAATATTTCTAAATTTGTTGGAGAAAAAATAAAATTTTTTCGAAACAAAAAAAACATAACTCAACAGGAAATTGGAGAATATTTAGGTACTACTTCGCAAACCGTATCTAGATATGAAAGTGGAATATTAGAAGCAAACCAAGATGTATTATTTAAATTAGCAGAATATTTTCAAGTTTCTATTAATGATTTCTTTCCACCTTTAAACTTTGATAATGCTTCACCTTTTGAATTACCAAAAAGAATTGTGAAGATTCCTGTGTTAGGTGTTATCAAAGCTGGTGTTGCAATTGAAGCACAAGAAAATGTCTTAGAATATATTGATATACTAGAGGATTATACTCATGGCAGAAAAAAGTTTTATGGACTAAAAATAAGTGGCGATAGTATGTATCCAAAATATGAAGAAAACGATATAGTTATTTTTGAACAAGTTGAAGATTTCAGTAATGCTGACAAAAACGACTGTGCTGTTATGGTTAATGGTTACGACGCAACTTTCAAAAATGTTACTATTAGCGAATCAGGTATTACTTTAGTACCATTTAATTTGAATAATCAAGATGGATACCAACCTACTTTTTACACTAAAGATCAGATCGAATCTTTAACAGTAAAAATAATTGGTATTGCAAGAGAAAAAAGAACGAGGTTGTAAAATATGAATTATATTGATTTTAAATTATGGCAAATTTTTATAATTTCCTTAATAGGTTCATACCTTTCTTACTCTTTTTATGACACTGTTAAATATGGTTTATATTTTGATATAGGAATAATAATCATACTTATAATTCTTAAAATTATAATAAATCAATTTAAATATAAACCGATAAACTTTCAAAAAACAACAAGAATAAATTTTAAAGAAAATGAAATTGAAACTGAAGAAAATAATAAACAAACAATTATCACTAGTGTGGAAGAATTAAAAAATTATGACCGTGAACAACCAAATACAGAAACAACAACTCATTTAGCAGAAAATCGTGTTATGCCAAATAAAGTATTAAATGATGAGGAGGAAGAAAATATTAACTTTATAAATGCGGAGTATAAATTACCACCATTAAATTTGATAGAAAATTCACCAGATTTTATAGATGGAATTTGTTCTTTAAAAAATTCATTTGATATTTTTTTAGGGAAACAAAGTAATGAAGAATATCTAATTGCTAATATCACTAAATTTCCTAATCTAATAATTGGTGGAACAGTAATGTCTGGAAAATCTATGTTGGTTCACAATATTATATGCAATTTACTTATGACTACAAAGCCGAATGAGTTAAAATTTATGATAATTGATTCTAAAAAAGTAGAACTATCAAATTATAATGGGGTACCTCATTTGTTATGCCCTGTTGTAACTGATCCAAAAAAAGCCTCTTTATCCCTTCAGAAAATTGTTGCTGAAATGGAAAAAAGACATGACTTACTTTATGAAAAAGGGATAAAAAATATTGGTAGTTATAACGATTGGGTTGAAGAACAATATCGTACTAATCCATCATCGCCAATCCCAAAGATGTATTATATCTTAGTAGTAATTGATGAACTTGCCGATTTAATGCTTGTTGCCAGCAAAGAAGTTGAAGAATCCATAATGCGTATTACGCAAATGGGTCATCAATTTGGTATTCATTTAATAACCACTTTGAGTAATGCTTCTTCTAAAGAAATGTCATCAACAATAAAATCATACTTTCCTACTAGAATTGCATTCAAAACAACCTCTAAAGTCGATTCAAGATTAATTTTAGATGAAATCGGTGCAGAACAACTTAATGAAATTGGATCTTGCTTATATAAAGGCTATGATACTTCTAAAGCAATAAAAATCAAAACATCAATCTTAGACGAAAAAGATATTAATCGTATCACTAGCTATGTTTGTAAAGAACAACAAGTAAAATACAATGAATCTTTAACAAGTTATTTAAAGGATTCTCATATAGCAAGGTCATTAAGTGAACCAGAAGAGTATGATGATCCACTTTATAATGAAGTTGTCGAATTTGCAGCAAAAACAGGAAAAATTAATGCCTCTTTATTACAAAGAAGGTTCCGCCTTGGTTATAATAGAGCTGCTCGAATTGTTGATTTATTAGAAGAAAGAGGAATTATTGGACCACAAAATGGATCAAAGCCTCGTGAAGTATTGATCAAACTAGAAAATATAAAATGAAAGGAAGTGAATAATATTGAAAAATGAAATAATTATATTTGAAAATCAAGAAGTAAAACTAGAAGTAAATATGCAAGATGAAACCGTTTGGCTTACTCAAACACAAATGGCAGAATTATTTGGAAAAGATAGAACAGTTATTACTAGACATATAAATAACATATTTAAAGAAGGAGAACTTGAAGAAAAAAGCAATGTGCAAAAAATGCACATTCCTAATTCTGATAAACCTGTAACTTTATACAATTTAGATATAATTATATCTGTTGGATATCGAGTGAAATCACAAAATGGTATTATCTTCAGAAGATGGGCCAATCAGATATTAAAAGATTACATGATTAAAGGCTATGCAGTAAATCAGAAAAGATTAATCTACTTGGAAAAGACTGTCAAATTACTAGATATTGCTAATCGTGGATATAACAATACTACATGCAATGATAGCAAAGAAATTTTAAAAGTCATTACTGAATATACAAAAGCTCTTGATATGTTAGATAATTATGATCATCGTTCTTTCAAAAAAATAAATGGAAGAAAAAGTAATGATGTTATTACATATCAAAATTGTCTAAATATTATTAAAGATTTACGATTCAATGAAGAAAGTGATTTATTTGCTATAGAAAGAAATAACGGCTTAGAGGCAATTATAGGCAACATATATCAAACCTTTGGTGGAAATGATGTTTATCCTACTCTTGAAGAAAAAGCAGCTAATTTTTTATATATGATAGTTAAAAATCATATATTCATTGATGGTAACAAAAGAATTGCTGCTACTCTATTTATTTACTTCTTGCAATATTACAATGTACTATATAAAAATGATATTCAAGTAATTGATAATAACACACTTACTGCCCTAACTTTATTAATTGCAGAAAGCAATCCAAAAGAAAAAGAAATTATAATTGAATTGATTATGAACTTCTTAATTTAAAAAAGACTCATGCGGATACATGAGTCATGGAGCATAGAATACTCCTAAGAAAAACACACACATTCAAATAAGGCTTTTCTATGTTTCCAATTATAACAAATACTAAAATGATTGTAAAGAATTGGATGGCTTAAAATGTCTATACATCAAATAAAAAAATATAAAACAATAAAAGATGAAAACGGAAATAAAATACAAGTTACTAAAATTGATAAGGAATGGAACAGAGAAACAAAAAATGGATCTGCTATTTTTTATTTTTCAGTACGATATACCATAAATAAAAAAACAAAGCACACAGTTGTTTAACTGAATTTATACAATATCTTTATAAAAAAGTGTTAATTGAACTTAATTATTCGCAGGTTATCGGAAATTTCAAAAATCCAAACATCAATAAAAATCAAGCTAAGAAAATACGATTTCAAACGGAAGAACAATTCAACTTATTTATGAGTGTTGTTGATGATCCGTTTTGGTATAAGTTTTTCAATTTTTTTTGGCACGGCCCACGCATGGGCTAATAAAGAGCTCTTAAAATAAAAAGTGTTTCATTAGATAATGATTATATAAATTTTGATGAAACATTTACTAAAAATCAAAATGGTGGTGAAACAAAAGGATCTATAAAAAATGGTAAAATAAGAAAAATTTATTTAGCTAAACAAAGCCGATCTTACATAAAAGAACTAATGAATTTCTATAAAGAAATGGATGGCTATAATCAATTAGAAGATAAATTAAAATACTACTATGATAAATTACAAAACAAATATCCAAACGCAGAAATAAATACATTAACTCATCACGAATTTGGAAGACATTCTCACGCTTCATATTTATTGAATGAAGGATTAAAAAAAGGATTATTTATTGAAGAAATTTATGCTATCATTGCACAAAGACTAGGAGATAGTATCGAGGTTGTCAAAAGAACATATGCACATCTTTATGAAGTTGAAAGTAATGATAAAGCAAAAAATATATTAAATTAAAAAGGAGGAAATGTTACGTAATTGTTACGTAACATAAATATTGCAAATAAAAACCCAGTATTTACCGGGATAAATTCTAATTGGTGGAGAATAAGGGATTCGAACCCTTGACCCCCACGGTGCAAGCGTGGTGCTCTAGCCAGCTGAGCTAATTCCCCAAATCAAGAACAAATTAATGGTAACATAAAATTATTCTTGTTGCAAGCATTTTTGTTAAATATCTAGAAATAAAGGACTATTCCTTCCCTATTTGTATTTGAATTAGTCCTTTTTCTACTTCCTCTAATGCTTTTCCAAGTGGCTTTTTGTTCACATAATCTTTTTCATTCATTTGATAATGATCATTGTCTAACATTTGTTTTGCTCTTCTACTTGCCACATGAACTAACATGTACTTTGAATCCACAATATTAAGTAATTTATCAATTGATGGATATAACATAACCTCACATCCTTACATTAATATCATACTAAACAATCTGTAAATTATACAACGTTTGCCAGATTTTTTTGACGCTCTGTTGACAAAATACGTAAGGCATTTAAAATTTCTACCATTGCCCAAGTATCTTGACGACAATAAATACGTAGAGCTTCTTGCTTTAAAGCCAATTCTTCTTTACTCATTTTATTATAGTTGGCATATTCAATAATAGCTTCTGTGCCGTTTTTTACTTCTAAATTTTCATAAGTAAGGCTTGAAAAAATAGGAAGCGTTTTTTTTATAGAATAAGAACCACTTAAATTTTTATGATAATAATTTACAGTTTTTACATCTTCTTTAAAGCCAAGTTCTTCATACATTTTCTGATTATTATTTACAAGCCAAAGTAAATCAAAGCCTCTTTTGTAAAGAGCCATTAGTGGTTTTTGATACTCTACAAAAATTTCTGCTAATTCTTTAATACGACTTTTTTCAAAAGCAACGTTTTGAGCAAATAACGTCCCTTTATTGGGATTTACAGCACTTAAAAGTGTTTTTATTAATTTTTCTCTTTCATCTTCCGTACTCTCTGCCAAAAAAATTATATTATCTTTTTTTAAATCACATTTTCCTGGAGAAGTTTCGATATGTAAACTAAATTCAAAAGGAGACTGTGTAAAAGGCTTTTCTCCTTTAAATCGTGGTATTGGACAAGGAAATGTTTCAAAGTCTAAATGATAAATTGGATATTCTAACTGTTCTATTCCTTTTTTTATTTTTTCATAATTTACATAAATTTCATCATTTTGATAGCAATTTCTTTGAATTAAATGATTTTCATTTTTAACCCATGATTCTGGAATATCTAATAAATTTAGATATCCTTCATTTATTAATTGTAACCCTTTATGTTTTTCTCCTTCTTCATCTTTAAATCCTTGTCCATTATGAAGATAATGAAGAGAAGAATTTTTTTTAGGAATTGATGCACCACAAATTGGTTTAAAGAATTTACAACAAGTTTGTTTTTTAAACTGGCAATATTCTCCTAAAGGACAAGGAGCTGCATTACTATTTTTTAATGCATCATAAATAAAATCTGCATCTTTTTGAATATTAGGCATTAACTCTTTGGTTAAATGATTCATGTCAAATAACGTGATTAATTCATTGCCATTTTGATCTTTATTATAAATAGCTTCATTATTTTCATATATTCCATCAAATATATAATCTGCATTTAATACAGCTAAATAATAATTTATATCATTTAGTTTTTTTTCATTATGAGAAGAGATATATTCTTGTTCAATAATAAAGCGCTGAACAGCTAAGTCATAAATATAAGAGCCTATTCCAAATCGATTTTGCAATTTTGATTTTAACTTCTCATAAGTATTCCAAGGCATTTCTTCTTCTAATGGATAATCTTTTATGTATTCTTTTAAATAGTGAATGTTATTTTCTTTTTTAAAAATAGAATATTTTTCTTGTTTTGGATAACCACCTTGTAAATTAACATATTTTTTACTAGTGGTTGCTTTTACTTCAATAATATTTATTTTTCCTTCACTTTCATTATAAATGTCAACATAACATAAAAATTTTAAGCCATGATAAGAACAATCAAAGCTTTCTTGATTTTTAGTTTCTAGTGCATAAACTGTTTTTCCAGGAAACATTTTTTCAATTATTTTTCCTGCTTCTTCTTCTACTTTTTTGTAATAATCCATCATTGCTTCTAATTGATTATTTTTAGTATTTATATGATCAATTGATTCACCATTATCGTCTATTTCAAACATTGAAGCTAATAATTCTTCTAATGCTAATTGATATTCTCTTTTTTTATAGTCTTCATAAGATACATCTGCATCTAAATGATCTTTATTTACACGTTCTAAAGCTACAAATCTTGGACATTTTGAAAACTCTATAAAATCTGTTTTGGTAATTGCCATTATTCCACTACTTCTGCTTCAAATGTTTTAGTATCTTTTATATATTTAATCTTTATTTTCAAAGTGTTATATTCTTCTTTTTCAAATAAAAATCCTGCACTTGCTACTTCTTTTGCATAAATATATTTATCTTCTTCCATAAATTCTTCTTTTTTACTTTTTGCATAGGCGATTGAAGCTTGCTCTACTAATGTATTAGTTAGCTCTTTTTGCTCTTCTGGATTATTTATTTGTGAAAAAGCAAAACTTACTTTAGTAATCGTAACTAAAGCAATCAGTCCCAAAACACCTACAATAATTAATAATTCTGGAATTGTATAGCCATTTTTATTTTTCATTTTAACCACCATACCTTGTGATTAAATTATATCATAGAGTTTTATATTTTTATAGTTACTTCTTTTTGGAAATTGTTTGTATTCTTTCTTCAAAATCTGCTCTCGTTATTTGGTCTCCTGTAATAAATCCTATTGTTAAATCTAACTTTTCATGATTACCAAATAGAGATTTATTAGAAGACAATAATTTTTGACATATCTCTTTTTGATCATTAGTCATTTCATGTTCTAAAGGCAGAAAAATTATTCCATATCCACTAGAATTTGAAGAACCGTAATTATTATTTTTACCATATATTTCTTTCGAATCTTGAGCTTTTACACCATTATAAACTACACAATTAAATGGTTCTTTTGTTAATATTTGAATTGCTTCTGTAGATTGATAATATTTATAGTCTATTTCTAAAAATTGATATATATATTGACTACTAATATCTGCATGATCTGAATTATCAGGTACAACAACACATAAACCATCTGGACGAATGATATATCCTCCAGCCATCGTAGAAATATAATCGTCTTTAGTCGCCCCTGACATTTTAAATTTATTGTTATAAAATGAAGTAAATTCTATTTCGTTCATAATAAAAAAATCACCTATTAATGATTATAACACTAAAAGATGATTTTTTTTATTTTTCTTTAATGCTTCCAAATCTTCTGTCACGTTTGTGATAAATATCTAAAGCTTTATCAAATTCTTTTTCATCAAAGTCTGGAAAATGAACTTCTGGAAAATAAATTTCTGCGTAGCTTGCTTGATATAACATAAAGTTACTCAAACGATTTTCACCACTTGTTCTAATCAAAAAGTCAATTGGTGGTAAATCTTGATAGAAAAAATGCATAAATTCTTCTGGAGTTAAACAATCTATATTTTGACCAGAAGAAATAACCTTTTTCATTGCATCTATTACTTCATATTGACCTCCATAGTTTAAACATAGATTTAATATGGCTCTATCATTATCTTTAGTTTCTTCCGTTATTTTATCCATAGCATCTAGTACATCACTACGTAAATTTTCTCTTCTACCACTAAAGACAACTTTAATATTTTTCTTTTTATATTCTTCAAATTCTTGATAAAATTTTTCCACAAATAAGTTCATTAAAAAATCTACTTCTTCTTGTGGTCTTTTAAAATTTTCAGTAGAAAAGCAAAAAGCACTTAAAACTTTTACACCTTGATCAAAGATATAGAAACTTAATTTTCTTAAATTTTCTGAACCTTTTTTATGCCCAAATGTTCTAGGCATCATTCTCTTTTTTGCCCATCTACCGTTTCCATCCATGATGATAGCTACATGAGTTGGATTATTCATCGTATCACTCCTAAGTTCATTATACTTGGAATGATTAAAAAAACAAGAATTATTACATTCTTGTCAGAGTGTAGACAAACCCATAGATTTTTTCTATGGGTTTTCTATTAATTAAATT